>SCQV01000413.1 GCA_004299085.1 Chitinophagaceae bacterium
CGCTACGGGTTAATACTCCTATTACCGTAGGGAGCATTAAGGTAGATTTGATAGGTTATAAGAACCTGCGTCATCCGTTTACTTCACTAATCAGTAAAAATTAATAATTTATTCCAGGTATATTTCTCCGGTTAAATATAACTTTCCTTGTCCGCTGATTTCAATCCTGTTGTTTAAATACTTACATTGCAGATATCCTTTACGTTCAGAAAGCTGTTTTGATATATGCTCTGTTTCATAATTATAGATTTAATCCTGCTGCAAAAATAGATTAATCGCTTTCATTTTTGCTATTAAGCCATCATTTCGCGAGTTCATTTTAAGTTCCCCGCTGATTATGCGGATCCACACTGATTTTCATGATATCAAAGTTTCATCTGTTAAGATAATCGCAGATAATCAATCATATTTACGGATAAAAGTCGAAAAAAATATGATATTAAACCCCTTTCAGGGTATCAGGGACTCAATAGCGTAGAAATAAGTCCGCTTTGTATTGGTAGCTATTTTAACGTGAGTTCGATCCCTTTCATCTCAATAAGCCAAGCCATATTGCCGGCTCGTCTGTACCTTTAGTGCGCTTTTAATAGGGCGATGATAGGGAGGAGATAGGGAGAAGACAGGGACGAGGTAGCGAGTATCCTCCTTTTGTCCTGCCCTTTGATGAGTCTTTTATGATTCCCTGATCCCCCGATTTTCTATACTTATTAATACATTGGTATCAAAAAAAATTATATTTTTACATGAGTTAACATCTGTAAGTAATAAATGAACGATAGTTTTACAACGGAAAAAGAATTATTGGAAAGGATGCAGGGCGGCGATCAGGCTGCATTTAAAGAAATATTTTATCGTTATAAGGATAAGCTGCTTTCTTATTGTTTCCGGTTTACCAAGTCAGAAGCAATAGCAGAAGAGATTGTGGATGATGTGCTAGTTAAAATATGGACCGGGCGAGAGCATATAGATCCAACTCTTTCTTTTAATAGTTATTTATACACCATCACCCGGAATTACAGCTTGAATTTTCTCAAAAAAGCAGCCACAAACACGGTCCTCAAAGAAAAGCTATTCCAATATTTTGAGAAATCCCATTGTCAGCCCGAGGAAGAAGTGATGTATCATGATATCAAAAATATTGCAGAGCGGGCTATAGCCAGTTTACCTCCTCAAAGGCAGCGGATATATCAAATGAGCAGGGAACAGGCAATGAGTTATGAAGAAATCGCCAACCGGTTGGGTATTTCTAAGTTTACGGTGAAGAACCAATTAGCAAAAGCACTCAAGACCATCAGGAATTACCTCCACACGCACGCCGAAATGAATATCTGTATTCTTTATGTACTGCTGATAATTTCTTTTAAAAAATTTTTTTGACAGAGAATAGCCCTTTCACCCTGTGAGAATTGTATTATAATAAACCCTTAATACAATTGGACACTAATTTCAGAAAACAGGACCTCCTTCGGAAATATCTGGACAATGAATGTTCATCTTCAGAGATGAAAGAATTATTTGATTATCTAAAATCAGATGATGGTGAATCTTATGAGGGTGTGATGAGAGATTTATGGGATAAGATAACTGCAGAAAGGAAATTAGAAAAAAGGAAAGCAGACCGTTTGTTGAAAAAAGTGGTGGGAACGAAGAAGCTGGTGATGCTTCCATCACCTGTTTGGTACCGGCTTGCAGCGGCTGTATTGGCACTGGCAATAGCTACGGGAGGTATTTTTTTACTTTCTCATAAGCATAAACAAACTCCGGCTATCGCTAAGAACACTGCCAATCTGTATAAAAATGATATTAAGCCGGGCAGCCCTCAAGCGATTTTACAGGTAGGGAATACGCAGGTAACCTTAAATAAAAGTGATACGAGCTTTACGCTGGCGGGGAACGTAGTGCATGTCAATAGCGGGAATATAAAAATAGCTGATGTAAAGCCTGTAAACTATACGCTTATCGTACCGCGAGGTGGGGAATACAGCTTGATTTTATCGGATGGTACTAAGGTATGGCTTAATGCAGCGTCCAAACTGACCTATCCATCCTTATTTAGCAATGCTGACAGAGAAGTCAGTCTGGAAGGAGAGGCCTACTTTGAAGTAGAAAAAGATGGGAGCCATCCATTCATTGTTCATACAAAAGAGCAGACTATCAAAGTATTAGGCACTGAGTTTAATGTACATGCCTATCCTGATGGAGGCAACTGTATTACCACATTAGTAAAGGGCAAAGTGCAAGTAAATAGCTTTGGCAAAGAAATGGTGTTAGAACCGGATCAGCAGGCCATTTCTGATAAGGACGGAGAAGTTGCCTTGCAAAAGAATGCGGATGTAAAAGAGTCTATAGCCTGGAAAAACGGTTATTTTCAGTTTGATAATACTAATCTGCATGAAATTATGCGCCAGTTGTCCCGCTGGTATAATGTAAGTGTAACCTACGAAGACGGAGTAAAACCCAATGAATTTATGGCTATTATCAGCCGCAATAATAATATATCACAGATACTGAATATACTGGAAGAGACCGGAGTAGTGCATTTTCAAATAACAGGAAATGAAGTAACCGTGATGCCATAAGTCATCTAAGATCTTAGATCGCTGATCTGAGTCTGTTAATGGATGAAATTGATTGACGATTCACGATTCAATGCCGTTTAGTTAAGCGGTTGGCGAGTGCACAACCGCAGCAAATGCCAATGTTGGCGTCCTTGCCAACATTCCAAATAATGTTAACTCAACGGAATTGATTAACGATTAATGATGTAAGTAAAATACTAACAACCCAAAAATCATTTACCATGCCATGCAATTCTACCTGAAAAATTTTCGGACGATCCTCATAAAAAACCGGATCCTGATGACGTCAGGATCCGGCTAAATGTCCGGATTGTACTGAAACTATGTTCTCACTTGAAGAAAACGAATTCCATTTTAAAATCCAAACAATTGCAAGTTATGAAATTTATCTTTTATGGCAAAGCTTCCAATGCTTCCAGTTTTTGCCATCTCTCAAACCAGGCAGGATGGGAAAGGCTTCTGAAAAAACAAACTTTACTCGTTATGAAGTTAGTGGTACTACTTTTAACTATTACCAGTCTGCAATTAACTGCTAAGAGTTATGCTCAGCAAGTTACTCTCCGGGTAAATAATGCGTCTCTTGGAGAAGTATTTGAACAGATATACGAGCAAACGGGCTATCAGTTTGTAGCCACGAAAGCCATGTTAAACGAGGCACATCCGGTAAGTATGAGTGTTGAAAACGCGTCAGTAAAAGAAGTACTGAATATTTGCTTCAAAAACCAACCTCTTACATATTTGTTTAAGGATAAAGTGATCATTATCAAAGAGAAAACCCCTTTGGAGTCTAAGGAAACAGAAGCGGCCATGCCGCCACCTATCCACATCCAGGGAACAGTTTCCGATTCTACTACAGGAAGGCCCCTGGTGGGAGTAACCATTCAGGTAAAAGGGAGTACAATGGGAACTACTACTGGTGTAAACGGTGGCTTTAGTTTAGATGTATCAGATAATGCGGTACTATTAATTTCTTATTTGGGATATTTAAATAAAGAAATACATGTAAACGGAAGAACAGAGATTGATGTGAAATTGTCAGCATCTTCCACTGCATTGGATCAGTTAGTAGTAATAGGGTATGGGACTCAGAAGAAATCTGATTTGACAGGTTCAATTGATGTGATAGGTAATAAAGATTTTACCAAAGGGGTAACCACCAATGCCTTACAGCTTATGAGTGGACGAGCCGCTGGCGTACAGATAAATCAGGCTTCTGCTGCCCCTGGAGGTGGCATAAGGATTCAGATTCGAGGTGCCGGATCCATAAATAGCAGCAATGCTCCATTAATTGTTATTGATGGGATGCCGGCTGTGGATCCCTCTTCTATTGATCCGAATGATATACAATCCATTGAGGTATTAAAAGATGCATCGGCATCAGCAATATATGGAAGCCGGGCAGCGAACGGTGTTGTACTTATTACCACCAAACAAGGGTCAAAGGGAACACCCAAAATGAGCTATAGTGCGTATGTGGGCGTGCAAAGTCCGTCAAAAATTTTAAACGTCCTGAATGCTACTCAATATATGAAAATGGTTAACACCTTAGCAACAGCAAACGGACAAGCCACCCCCTACACCGTAGAGCAAATCAATACAGCCGGCAAAGGAACGAATTGGCAAAATGAAATCTTCCGTTCCGCTATGGTTCAAAATCATACCCTTGCATTCTCCGGGGCGTCGAATAACTCTAATTATTATGTCAGTTTTAACTATCTTAATCAGGGAGGCATCGTTAAAAGTTCTAACTATAAAAAATATGGAGCTCGGTTAAACTATGGATTTAGACCCATCCCAAAATTGAATGTAAACATGCATTTAGAATTGCAAAAGGGGATTAATAACGAAATCCCTACTTCTAATAGTGTTAATGAAGATGCAGGCCCTATCAATGCGGCGATTGAATTTGATCCAACCATTGGAACCCAAAGGGATTCATTGGGTAATTACTCTTCAAATCCATCCATAGCACTAAACAATCCCTTGGCATTAATTAATACTGAAAGTCATGAGGATGTGGATAATAGAATGTATGGGACAATAAAGGCAGACTATTCTATTTTGCCAAGCCTCATAGCTTCGTTACGTTTAGGATATGACGCCGACTTGGATAGAATTGACAGCTATGAAGGGAGGCATACTATTAATGGAACCGCCGCCAGTGGCATAGCAGGCATTTCTTCCAGCGAATATTATCATTGGCTCTCGGAGTTTTTGATAACATATAACAAAACATTTGACAAGATACATCAAATCACCATATTAGGTGGAACTACTTTTGAGGACACGTATAACAGGTCGGTTGGTGCTGGTGCTCAAGGGTTCCCTACAGATATCCTTACTACTAATCTTTTACAGAGTGGGAACCCATCCTTAAATACAGTTAATAGTTTTCTTTCCAATGATAGGTTAAATTCATTTTTAGGTAGAGTAAATTATTCTCTTTATGGTAAGTATCTACTCACCGCTTCAATACGGGCTGACGGAACATCTAAATTCTCCGATAAAAATAAATATGCCATTTTCCCCGCATTTGCCCTCGGTTGGCGTATTATTGACGAATCCTTTATGCGAAATCTACCTGTTTTTAGTGATTTAAAGTTACGTGCATCCTATGGAGAAATGGGTAATCAGGCTATTTCTGATTATCAGACCTTACAGACATTTGCGACTGGAGGAAGCACGGTGATAAATGATCAGGTTGTAACAGGAGTGCAGCCGACACGGGTTCCTAACCCAAATTTAAAATGGGAAACCACCGCAGAAACGGATATAGGAATTGATTTTGGCTTATTCAATCAAAGGATTTCAGGTTCAATAGAATATTATAATAAAAATACGCGTGACCAGCTATTTAGCAGGCCCCTCCCGCGCACTACAGGATTTACAAATGAGTTGGTGAACTTTGGGAATGTAGTTAACAAGGGTTTCGACATTTTAATAAATTCAGAAAATCTTAGTGGGAGGCTTAAATGGAGCACTACTCTCGCGTTTTCTACCCTTAAAAATACAGTTACAAAGCTGCCGGATTTTGTACCGACACCAATTATCCAAGGGAGCATAGCAAGCGGCTTTACCCCAAGTTTTGAAATTGTTCAGGTAGGTTATCCTATTGATGCATATTATGGTTATAAAATAATAGGTATTTTTCAACAGAATTCTGATATTTCCCATTCTGCCCAACCGAATGCTCAGCCCGGGCACCCTATCTTTAAAGATGTGAATAAAAATGGAAAAATAGATCCGGGGGACAGAATGCTTTTAGGTAGCCCATTTCCTAAATATATTTTCGGACTAAGCAATGATTTTTCATATAAAAGATTCGATCTGAATTTCCTTATAACTTCGCACCAAGGTGTAAGTACTTTAGATCAAAATGTTGTGGAAGCACTTTATCCGATTAATACTTTTCGGAACAGATTGTCTGAGTATTGGCTTGATAGGTGGACACCTTCAAACCCTTCCACAAAATATCCCTCTGGGCTCAATCCTGTTGCCTATGGCGGAGCTCTCTCTGTGAATTCATTAGACGTAGTTGATGCTTCATATGTCCGACTACAAACAGTCTCCCTTTCTTATAATATCCCAATAAGTGGAGACCACGCGTTAGAATCAATCTTGATATCTATCTCTGGGGATAATCTGTTGACCCTTACTAAGTTTTCAGGCTATAACCCTGATGCTGATGATCTTGGGACTGGTGTTGGAAAAGCAAATTACAACAGTTATCCATTAGGCAGAACGATAAGATTGGGGGTCAACGTTAATTTTTAATAGTTTATTAAAATTGAGAAGTCATGAAAAAACAACATATATTTATAGGGAGCCTTCTTATAATCATCGTCATTTCCTTTTTAGGATCATGCAAAAAATTCCTGGCAGAGAAAGTATACACTGAGTATTCTCCTTCTACCTTTGTTTCCACTCCAGATGGCATAAACTCATTATTAGTGGCGGCTTATGGTGCTGAAGCAATTCGAGAATATTATGCCAGAGATTATATTTATATGATAAATGAATTTTGTACGGATGAGATGGACGAAACTGGGGGAGGATTAGAATTCCAGGCAGCCGTATTTACCCAATTTAATTGGGACCCAACTAATAGTATCTTTGAGGAAGTGTGGAGCAATAACTATGTTGCCATCAGAAATGCAAATGTAGTTTTGGATAATATTAAAAATATAAAATCATTACCACCCGATGAGGTATCCGAATTTACTGCTGAGGCTCGTTTCATTAGAGCGGTTGCTTATGTCCACTTATATTATACGTTTGGCCCGACACCACTGATTATTACAGCTCAAACAATTGATTTATCACCAACCCGGCCAACAGATAGCACTTTTATTCAATTTGTGGAAACAGAGCTCACGGAAGCTGCCGCAAATCTTCCAGTAACAGCAGCGAGCGGGAAGGCGACAAAAGGTGCTGCATTGGGGGTATTGTGCAAGTTCTATCTTAATACTAAACAATGGCAAGAATGTGTAAACACGGCAGATGAGATCATTGGTTTAAACCAGTATAGCTTATTCTCTGATATTACTACTCTTTTTGCTGTTCAGAATAATCATAATGATGAGTATATTTATTATTATCCTTGTGTTCATGCTCCTGCAGGATATGGGAATATTACTATGGCACATTGCTTTCCCGATAATTATCCTATTCAGTCTAATTGGGTAAATTTTGCAGCTAACTTTCATGTCCTGACAAGTTTGATAGATTCGTACGCCTCGTTTGACAAGAGAATAAAATTGATTGATACATCCTATGTGAATCTTGCAGGGAAGTTAATTGAACTAAACCACGATGCTCAGGGTAACCCTCTGAATTTATCAGCCCCCTTTAAATACACTCCAGATCCAGATGCTTCAGGAGTAGATATGGCAAACTACATTCCGATGGTCAGATACGCAGATATTCTTCTCTCAAAGGCGGAAGCCTTAAATAATCTACAGGGCCCTAATTCCGAATCTTTTACTCTTATTGATATGGTAAGGAATCGTTCAGGATTGCCCAATCTCGACCTGAGTCAATACAATACTTCTCAAGAGCTTAATGATGAAATTCTTCAGGAGAGAGAATGGGAATTTGTTGGCGAAGGCCTACGGCGTCAAGATTTGATCAGGATGGGTAAATTTATTTCTTCTGCACAAGCAAGGGGATTTAATGCAAAACAATATCAAACACTTTACCCTATTCCACAGGATGAAATACAAAGTAATCCTAAACTGACACAAAATCAAGGGTATTAATTGATAAATAATGAATATATCTGTTCCAATTTTTTATCACAATTTATTCGGTTGTAGGTATAAATATGAAAATTGACAGAAGACAATTTCTAAAAAGTTCCGCGTTGTCCGGTATGGCGGTGACGATAGGCTCAAATTTATTTGCCAATACCCCAACCATCTATTATAAAAAGACGGGTATTGCTTTCCCAGTGCCTACTTTTCCTCAGATGGAATGGCAAGATAGTGAGATTGGTATCATATTCCATTTTGATATATCCGTAGCCGTAAATAGACATAATGAGCCGAATAATGATTACCGTGAGGTGTTTGATCCAACGTTATATAATCCAATAAAATTGGACACTGACCAATGGATACAAACTGCCAAAGCAGCAGGGGCTACTTACGCTGTCTTTACCGCCACCCATTTCTGTGGATTTATGCAATGGCAGAGTGATCTCTATCCATACGGATTAAAGCAGGCTAAATGGAAAAACGGGAAAGGAGATATCGTGGCTGATTTTGTCAAATCGTGTTATAAATATGATATCCGGCCTGGACTTTACCTAAGCACCAATAACAATGCTTATTGGCAGACACATAACCATTATGTGGACTGGGGAAAAGGGAAGGGTACAAGAAAGCAAAAGGAATTTAATCATGTTTGTGAAAAGATGGTAGAGGAACTGTGCTCTCACTACGGCGGATTACTTGAGATATGGTTTGACGCAGGAAACATGACACCGGCAGAAGACGGCCCCGACGTGTTGCCTATATTTGAAAAATATCAACCTAACGGACTTTTTTACAGCAGCCTGCGCCGTTCAGACTTCAGGTGGGTGGGTAACGAACAAGGGTATGCCGATTATCCCTGTTGGGCTACCATGCCATCAGGAGCTTATTCTCATTCGTCAGAGAAATGGAAACCATTTCTTGGCAACGGGGACCCGAACGGAAGTATCTGGTCACCTGCTATGGTAGATGCTCCCTTGCGTGGATCTAACGGAGTGCATAGCTGGTTTTGGCGTCCTGGACAAGAAAAAGGTCTTGATAGTCTGCAAAGGTTAACAACCATGTATGAGCAGTCTGTAGGGCGAAACAGTGGCTTGATACTTGGTGTCGTTATTGATTCTGATGGCCTGGTACCGGAAGTTGATAAGCAACGGCTTATTGAGTTTGGCGATGCATTAAAATATCAGTATAACCATCCAATCGGTAGTATAAAAGGGAAGGGGAATAGCTTTAGGTTTGATTTAAAAACGCCAGTATCTTTAAAACGATATGTGCTGCAGGAAGATATACAGTTCGGCGAGAGGGTAAGGTCTTATATGGTTAAAGGAAAATCAGTGAATGGCAATTGGATCAAGATTGGTAAAGGAAGCTGTATCGGGCACAAAAGAATAGCGCCCATTGACTCATCCGAAAGATTTAGCCAGGTGACTTTACAGATTTTGGAAAGTACAGACGTACCGTATATTAGGGATTTTATTGTATTTTGAATGATAAAATAAAAATAATCATGATTAATAAAGATCTTCGTAAAATTGTATTAGCTGCATTAGTTACTCTGTTTGCACTACCACATATAACGACGGCTCAACAAACCACAACACAACACCCGAATATCATCTTTTTTTTGGTAGATGACCTAGGATGGGAAGATACTTCAGTTCCCTTTTGGGATAGCCTTGTGGCTCAAAATAAAAAGTTCCAAACGCCCAATTTAGTTGCCTTTTCCACTATGGCAGAAAAGTTTACCCATGCGTATGCTAACTCCATCTGCACACCATCCAGAGTCAGCCTGATGACAGGTATGAATGCTGCCCATGACCGGGTGACCACGTGGACAGAATTTAAAGACAAAGCAGTGGATCCTAAAGACTCTCTATTAGAAATTCCGGCGTGGAATGTCAATGGATTATCTCCCGTTCCATATCCGAAAAGCATTTATGCCACTCCGCTACCCCAAATCTTAAAAGATAACGGATATTATACTATCCAATGTGGTAAAGCTCATTTCGGGGCTTACCAAACACCCGGGGCTAACCCCTTGAACCTAGGATTTGTTCAGAATATTGGTGGCAGTGCAGCAGGGAACCCTGCATCATACCTGGCTGAATCTGATTTCGGCTACAGTCCCAATCGTTTTATCTTACAGGCCGATATACCTAACATGAAGAAGTACTGGGGAGCTTCCACCTTCCTGACGGAAGACCTTACCAAGGAAGCCATGTTGGCAATGGATACCGCCCGGATGCTGCACAAGCCTTTCTTTTTATATATGGCCTCTTATGCAGTGCATCTGCCTTATAATGCGGATGGAAGATTCGTTTGGAAATATTTGACGAGGGGAGAGACCAATCCGGAGGCGGCTTACTGCGCTTTAGTGGAAGGGGTTGATGAAAGTTTTGGAGAATTGATGTATTACCTGACCAAACACCACCTAATACAAAACACCATTATCATTTTTATGTCAGATAACGGGGGATTCTCGCATCCACCCAGGGAAGGCGAGCCTAATTCACAGAACTATCCGTTGCGGGCGGGTAAAGGTTCTTTATATGAAGGAGGTATCCGAGAGCCGATGATGATAAGATGGCCAGGGGTAACCAGACCCGGAAGTGTGTGCAGCCAGTATGTGGAAATACAGGATTTTTATCCGACTCTTCTGGCTATGGCAGGAATAAAACATTATGAGACGGTACAGCCAATAGATGGAGAGAGTATAGTGCCTTATTTGAAGAATCCCACACTCAAAAATGATAAACGAATTTTGGTGTGGAATTTTCCTGATAACTGGGTGAATAGTTTCGGAGAAGATTATAACTTCCAGTGTGCCATCCGGCAGGGCAACTGGAAACTAATCTACTTGGAGAAATACGGAAGGTTAGAATTGTATAATCTGAAGGATGATATAAAAGAACAACACGACTTATCCAATAAATATCCTGAAAAGACTAGAGAGATGGCAGAGTTGTTAACTAAAAGATTAAAGAAATATGATGCTCAAATGCCAACTTACAAAGCTACAGGAAAAGCAGTACCTTGGCCCGATGAAGTGGCTAATTGATTACTCTTTTTCCTCAATCTTGTCCGTAAGTAAAATGAAGAATGATGGTGAAAAAGGCTTGTCTTTTAATTTGTGTGATGAGTATGCTTATCCTGACTTCTTGTAGTCATAAGAGTTCAAAACATGAACACAAAAGTAATGCTGTAACTCCTTCAAACATCAATGTTGACTCTGGTGACAGTTCAAGTCATTGCTCGCCTGTCAGTAAAACATCTTTATTGGTAGCAAACTCCAATGCTCTATCTTCTATTCCTGCCGGAAAGGTTTCACATGAAGGGATGGTCCGGATACCGGGTGGAGAATTTATGATGGGAGCAACCGATGAGGAAGGCAGGCC
>SCQV01000414.1 GCA_004299085.1 Chitinophagaceae bacterium
AAAACAGGCCGGTTAGATTATTGGGCGTTCGCTATACACACCTGGTTGATCAGGGAATCCAGTCAGACCTCTTTCACCAACAAAAGAAAGAGGTTAAATTAAATGAGGCGATGGATGAGCTTCGCAATCGTTTTGGAATGGATAGCATTGGAAGTGCAGCGACTGAATAAGACGAGCCGAATGGGTTCAAATCTTTTATTGTTTTATAGGGCATTCTATAGAATTTGCAGCTCACTTTTTCTTATTAAAATGTTTTAGCAGAATCACTTCCTTTGGAGAAAGCCTGCGCCATTTCCCTCTGGGCAGATTTTTCTTGGTTAATCCGGCATACAATACCCGGTCCAAAGCCTTCACTTCATAGTTCAGATGCTCAAAGATGCGCCGCACGACACGATTTTTACCGCTGTGTATTTCAATCCCTATTTGTGTCTTATCTCCTTCCTCCTCATAAGCCAATACGTCTGCTTTAGCCAAGCCATCTTCTAATTCAATACCCTTAAGGATATTTTCAAAATGATGTTTTGTCAATGGTTTGTCCAAAGTAACATGATACAGCTTTTTTATTTCGTTACTCGGATGTGCTAAGTGTTGGGCTAAGTCGCCGTCATTTGTCAATAATAATAATCCGGAAGTATTTCTGTCTAATCTTCCTACAGGATAAACCCGTTCAGTAGTTGCATGCGATATTAATTCCATGACAGTTTTGCGATCCTTTGGATCATTAGTGGTCGTGATGTAACCCTTCGGTTTATTGAGCAAAATATAAACCGGCTCTACCTCTAAGAATAATTTTTTACCCTGAAGTAATATCAAATCTTTTTGAGTGACCTTAAATCCAGGTTCGGTAATAGTTTTCCCATTGACGCTTACTTCTCCTGTTTTGATATAGTCCACTGCTTTTCTCCTGGAACATAATCCGGTGTGGGACAAATATTTATTTAAGGGGAAAATTTCATTTTTATCAAATAAAGCCTGCTGTAGGGGGGCATCATGCTGCTTTAGTTTTGATGAGTGCTGCAGTTTTGCTGCGTACCCCTTTTTCCTCCCCCTTGACTCAAAGAGATCTTCTTTGAAATCTGTGCGCCCAAATGATTTCTTTTTAGAAGAGGAGGGCTGTCCGGATTCTTTTTTTGCAAAAGAATGAAACGGATGCGCAGGATCATGTATGCTTTTCTTTTTATGGATTTTACCGGAGGATTTATGAGGGGGTTTTTGCATGAGTCATTATTTTGGGGATTTGATTATTTTTGACCTGCCTGCCGGTAGGCGGGTTTTCTGATGTCTGATTTGTGCTTCAACGTCGCTTATGATTCGACAAGCTCGCCATGGCGAAGGTGGAAAATCAAACATCGAAAAATCGCCGATCATCACATCACAGATAATAACTCAGACATCAAAAAATCGGAGATCAGAGATGTGTTTGTTATCCCTTATTCGCCAATTGTCCGCAGGCTGCATCAATATCTTTTCCCCGGCTGATTCTCAAACGCGCATTGACGCGGTGTTTTGTTA
>SCQV01000415.1 GCA_004299085.1 Chitinophagaceae bacterium
TTCCATGCAGACCCTGGCAGAACTGTCGAAAGAATGTAGGCCGTAAATACCGCACAGTATTACTTTGCCTTATCCCCCTTAACTCTGCAGATAAATCCGGCTCATTGATACGTTGAGTGCACTTTAAGTGCGCTTTAACTACTCTTGATCCATCCTTTATCCATGGAGTAGCCACCCTCTACCTATTCTCCAACCTTTCAGGCTATGGCAGGACGCAGGCATATATGTTCTTCCCTGACCGGCGGTCTTATACCCTAACATAGGTCATTCCGCCGTGCCCTGACTTCTCCGCCTCCACTACCGCATAAACATCTCCAGCCTTTCAAAGAGCCAGACAAAAGGAGGATACTCCCTGTCTTCTCCCTATCAAAGCCCTATCATCGCCCTACATAGTGGCTATAGGGTGCCGGTTAAAGGCTACTAAAGGCATAAACTGGCGGGGTATTACCTTGGCTATCTGGGTGAAATGGCCTGAACTTACGTTAGGATATTAAAAAAATCGAGGAAGTTATTTCATCAACGTCCCTTACCTGCTGAGCAGCATGCTTCTCTCTTTAAACAACTTTCTGAAATACGGATCGCGCAGGTCTTTGATAAAACGAATGGCTTCTCCGGTGGATTTCATTTCAGGGCCTAATTCTTTATTGACATTGGGGAATTTATTAAAAGAAAATACCGGCTCTTTGATGGCATAGCCTTTTAATTTCTTTTCTAATTTAAAGTCTTTCAGCTTTTTTTCGCCCAGCATCACTTTGGTGGCGATATTCAAATAAGGAATCTGATAGGCTTTGGCAATAAACGGTGTGGTACGGGATGCACGTGGATTCGCTTCTATCACGTAAACCGTCCCGTCCTTAATGGCAAACTGAACGTTGATAAGTCCCTTAATATTTAATGCCCGGGCAATTTTTTCTGCATAAAATTCCATCGTAGTCACTTCCAAGGGCGATAAATTGAAGGCAGGTAGTACCGCATTGCTGTCACCGCTGTGAATACCTGCCGGCTCTATATGCTCCATCACGCCCATTACATGAAAATCATCACCATCAAAAATACCGTCTATTTCAGCTTCCTGGCAACGATCTAAGAAATGATCAATCAGGATATGATTTCCCGGTAAATGCTTCAGCAGGCTTACCACGGCTTTCTCCAATTCTTCTTCATTAATTACGATACGCATGCGCTGCCCGCCCAGAACATAAGAGGGGCGCACTAATACCGGATATCCCACTTCTTTGGCGACAGTCATGGCATCATCTGCGGTGAGGGCGGTGCCATATTGGGGATAAGGTATTTCTAATGTTTTCAGCATATCGGAAAAGCGTCCGCGATCTTCTGCAATATCCATATTATCAAAAGAGGTTCCCATAATGCGGATGCCTTTTTCCTCCAACTTTCTTGCCAGCTTCAGGGCAGTTTGTCCGCCAAGCTGAACAATAACCCCATAAGGTTTTTCTAACTCAATAATTTCCCAAAGATGCTCCCAGAATACCGGTTCAAAATATAATTTATCGGCTATGTCAAAATCCGTAGAAACCGTTTCAGGATTGCAATTTACCATGATGGCCTCATAGCCGGATTCTTTAATGGCATTTAATCCATGTACGCAACAGTAATCAAATTCAATACCCTGCCCGATACGGTTAGGACCTGATCCAAGCACTAATATTTTCTTTCTGTCAGATACTTTGCTCTCGTTGGTTAATCCATTATCTCCGCTTAATGCAGCATCTTCAAAGGTGGAATAGAAATAAGGCGTAGTAGCTTCAAATTCGGCGGCACAAGTGTCCACCATTTTATAAGAACGAACTATCCCTAAAGCCTTTCTTTTATTATATACGATTTCTTCCTCATCGCATTTCGTTAAAACGGCAATCTGCTTATCTGAAAATCCGAGATGTTTAGCTTCCCGAAGCAGATCAACAGGCAATGAATCTATGTGAAATTCAGACAATGTCTTTTCCATGTTCACAATCAATTGTATCTGATGTAAGAACCATGGATCAATATAAGTAAGCTGATGAATGGTTTTTATGGAAATGCCTGCCATCAGCGCATCTTTTATTCTGAAAATACGGTCCCATGCAGGCGTTTTAAACTTTTCCAGCAGTTGATCAGCTTTTAAAGCGGACTTGCCGTAATATCCCAAACCGATAGCTTCATTTTCTAAACTCTGACAAGCTTTTTGAATGGCTTCAGGAAATGTCCTGCCGATTGCCATCACTTCACCAACAGA
>SCQV01000416.1 GCA_004299085.1 Chitinophagaceae bacterium
TCATTCAAATACTTCTCTACCATCAGGCTGGCTATGGGCGCCGCATAGGTGGCGCCAAATCCGGCATTCTCCACTACCACGGCAATAGCAATTTTCGGATTATCTTTTGGCGCAAAGGCAATGAAAAGCGCATGATCTTTCCCATGAGGATTCTGTGCGGTACCTGTCTTTCCGCACATCACAATACCCGGAACTTGGGAAGCAGCGCCCGTTCCATGCTGGACCACCTGCGCCATTCCATTGATAACATACTGATATAATGAATCGGGAATATCGGTTACCACATGCTTTTGATGAAAAGGGGCCAACAATTGCGTATTGCCATCAATGCTTGTTACAAAATGCGGGGTATAATAATATCCTCTGTTGGCAATAATACAAACTCCATTAGCCATTTGTAAAGGAGTTTCCAGTATTTCACCTTGTCCAATCCCACAAGAAATAATGGAGCAGGCATCCCAATGGTCTTTGCCGAATACTTTATTGTAATAACCGGTATCGGGAATATTCCCCGTAGATTCGCCCGGAATATCAATACCCAGCCTGTGGCCCAGTCCGAAACTATACATGTATTTTCTCCATTCTGCCAGGCCCAGTCTCGGATTACCAGTGTGGCTAATTATTTTTTTATATACATCGAAAAAATAGGAATTGCAGGAGTAAGCAATCGCAGTTTCCAGATTCTTGGAATGGCCGGGCCAGTGTTCCGTACAATGAAGCACCCGGTTGCATCCATAATAATATCCCACACAATAAATACCAAAGGAAGGAGTAATTACATGTTCATCCAGTGCTACCAAAGCTTCCAGGGGCTTGAAGGTAGAACCCGGAGGATACATGGCTTGTGTGGCGCGATTGTATAATGGTTTTGCAGGATCTCTGAGCAGCTTCATATAATTTTTACCGCGGTCTGCTCCGGTTAGCGTATTGGGATCAAAATCAGGACTGCTGATCATCGCCAATACACCGCCGGTTTTAGGATCCAATGCCACGATGGCGCCAATTTTATTTTGCATCAGCTTTTCGCCTAAAAGCTGTAGAGGCATGTCCAAAGCCAGCTTAAGATTTTTCCCCGCAATAGCCGCCGTATCAAATTTCCCGTCTTCATAAGAACCCATAATACGGTTATGTACATCCCTGACCACATATTGTATTCCCCGTTGCCCCATCAGCACCGGCTCATAAGTCCGTTCCAATCCGGTAATCCCCAGAAAATCTCCCGCCTGATAGAAATAATTACTTTTTTTAATAATAGATGAATCTGCTTCTCCAATAAGGCCCCAAATATCGCCGCCACAATGAAACGGATAATTCCGAACCGGACGTTCCACCAGGCTGAACCCCGGAAACTGGTACAAGCTTTCCTGTAATCTTCCATAAATATCGAGGGGAAGCAAGGGAGCGAAAACAGATGGCCTCATCCATCCATTACGTACCACCGCACGATGCATTCTCAGCCTGAACTGCGTTGTATCTATTCCAAGCAACTGACAAAAGTAGCCCGTATCCATTGTTTTTTTAACCTCTCTCGGCGTAACCATCAAATCATATAAAGCATCATTATTAACAATAGCCCGCCCCTCCCTGTCATAAATTATTCCACGAGTAGGATATACAATTACACGCTGTACCGCCTGTTTGGTCGCCAGCAAACGATACTTTTTTTCAATAACCTGAAGGTAAAACAACCGCAGCGCGATTATTCCTAAAATGGAGAAAAATATCAGCAGTATGATGGTTTTTCGAGACTGATTATAAATTGACATGTACGCCTCCTGTGGAAAGCAGATAAAGAAAGTACAAAACTACATCCATTTCAATAACACACAAAAATCAGTGCTTTCATCATGATCTTTTGGTTTTTGCCGCCAATAACATTTCAAAAAGAAATACTAAAACAAAAGAAGCAACTAAAGAAAAGATAATTTTGAAAGCCCAGAATAATACATCATGAAAATCAAAAATTTCTAAAGTAAAATAGACTACATGGTGAACAGAAATCAATATAAGCGCGTAAACTAAGAATCTGCTCCAACCCATGGAAGCTACAGACGGTGCCTTCCTGTTGCTTTCAAAACCGCCCTGCGGCGATAGCACATTAATGACAAAAGGACGAAAATAAGCCATCGCCACACATGCCGCCGCATGCATTCCAGGTGTATTCATAAACATATCAAGGCAAAGTCCCAGTATCAATCCGCAGACCATAAGCGCCCATCTGGGAATATTAAATGGCAGCAATAAAATAAAGATCATATAGAGATAAGGCGTGGCAAAACCATGCAGCATAATTCTGTTCAGAACGAAAACCTGAAGCAGAATCAACAGGATAAACCGTATTATATTTTTCAATAATTCACTCATGGGGTACGGAAGCTTCTAAATTACGCTGTTCCTGCGCATTGAAATTTTTAATTATATAAACATATTGAAGTTCCTGAAAATGAGTTGCAAAATGAACTCCTATTTTATGAAAATTATTTGAGCTTACTCCTGAAATTCTATTTACATATCCTATCAAAAGACCTTGTGGAAAAATAGCCGAAAAACCACTGGTAACGACAGAATCGCCTATATGTACCGGAACATTTTTGGGAATGTCGGTCAGAAGGCCTTCACCCGGCCTCAAACCGGAAACATCCCATTTTACCGAACCGAAATTCCCGGTATTCTGCAACTGAGCGCTGATCCTCGTGTCTTTATGCAGCAGAGACATTACTATGGCATAATGCCTGCTAACCTTTCTGACAATGCCCACCACGCCCTGAGGCCCTACCACGCCCATACCATCCTCCACTCCTTCATCAGAGCCACGGTACAAGGTAATGTAATTGGAAAGGCTGTTGACGGAATTATTCACCACTCTGGCGGACATATACAGATATTGCCTCTTGCCCGCCGAGTCTTTTATTACTTTGTAAGAAGTATCAGGAGATGCAAAATCTTCAGGAAGCTGATTGAGTAATTGGGCATTCTGCGCTGCCAGACTGTCATTAACGGCTCGAAGGTTAAAATAGTATTCGAAGTTGTTGTATTTTCCAAATAAATATCCTGAGACTTTGTTAGTAGAGCTTAGAAAGGAAACCCGTTGATAATAATTATGATTAAATACCAGTGACAGGCAAAGAATCATCAGGACCAGGAACAAGAAAAAATTGAAATAACGTCTAAAAAAGATGACCAGATTACGCACGGAAATAGGGGATTTTAATGCTGATTGCTGAATGTTATTCTGCCAAATATAGACCCTTTTTCACTTTTAGCCCACTAACCAACCTACTGCATCAAAAATGGGAATTTCCCTACATGCTTCAAGGCAATGCCTGTACCGCGAACTACCGCTCTCAGTGGATCATCCGCAATATGAACCGGTAATTTTATTTTCTGGGCAAGCCTTTTATCCAGCCCGCGCAATAAAGCGCCGCCACCTGTCAGATATAAACCCCGGCGGTATATGTCGGCAGCCAATTCGGGAGGGGTAGTTTCAAGCGCTTTCAGGATGGCTTCCTCCATTTTAAACACTGATTTATCAAGCGCTTCTGCTATTTCCTGGTAAGAAACCATAATCTGCTTAGGAATACCTGTTACCAAGTCCCGTCCATTCACCGGAATATCATCGGGTGGGCTGTCCAACTCTTTTAGGGCTGATCCAACCTGGATTTTGATCTGTTCCGCCGTGCGTTCGCCAATCAGGAGACTATGATAACGCCGTAATGCCTCCATGATATCCGCCGTAAATTCATCACCGGCAATACGAATGGATTGATCGCAAACAATCCCTGCCAAGGCTATTACGGAAATACCTGTGGTACCGCCACCAATATCTATAATCATATTTCCGACCGGTTCTTCCACATCTATGCCGATACCTAATGCAGCAGCCATCGGCTCATGTATCAGGTAAACTTCTTTAGCGCCTGCCTGCTCGGCAGAATCCCGCACGGCACGCTTTTCTACCTCCGTGATGCTGGACGGGATACAAATCACCATGCGCCAACTGGGTGTAAATAAGGGCTTTTTAGGGTAAATCATCTTGATCATCTCCCGCAACATACCTTCTGCTGCATTAAAGTCGGCAATGACCCCATCGCGCAGCGGACGAATAGTACGTAAATACTCATGCGTTTTTTCATGCATCATCATAGCCTTTTTGCCTACGGCTATAATTTTACCGGAAGCACGTTCTATGGCTACGATAGAAGGCTCATCTACCACAACTTCATCATTATGAATGATCAATGTATTGGCGGTTCCAAGGTCTATGGCTATATCCTGAGTGAAAAAAGTGAATAATCCCATTTAAAAATTTACTTGTGAGGGTTGATTAAATTTTTGCAAAGTTGAACTTTTTTAACGAAAAAGAAGAAGTTTTATGATTTTGCAGAGAAAAAAAACACTCCTATTGATTTCCCTCATTTAAGTGCTTGTTCCGGCTCCTATACGGGAATCAACGATTGGGCAAAATCACGTTGATTTCGCGTTACAATACCTGTAATTTTCGTATCGGCAGATGCAGTCAATAGTTTAATATTCTCTTCAAAACCATTATTTCTGCCCTTTAAAGCAATCCTGAGAATATCTTTTGTAAGGGGTATTATCTCCCAATAATCAGAAAGGTCACCTCACACCAGCCTTAGCTCCGGATCTTTTATATACTTCAACAAAATGTAAGGCATGTTAGCAACAGAGCGTGCAGCAGCATACAACTTCACTTTTCCTTCTTCTACCTGGTCAAATAGTTTAAGGGCATGTTCAACAAATGGTTTCCTGTCAGCGATGAAATCAAACAAAATATGGGTATTAAGAAAAAGATATTCAATGACTATCCGCTATAATGCAGGAACCTATATGATAGCTCTCGTTTAGCCCAATATCGAATATCCAACA
>SCQV01000417.1 GCA_004299085.1 Chitinophagaceae bacterium
TTATGTATTTAGCTCTCGTGGCTTAATGAATACAGGGCTTTGCCTAAACGACCTTAGAAAAATGACGTTAAAAAATTTGCGATAATGAAGCGTTTACGGAAAATATGATTGGATTTAGGTCAATGCCGAACGTCACAAAGGTTCATCAGGGAGTAAAGGACAATCGGAGCATTATTTTCCGTAGCGTCATTGAGCAAATTTTAGTCATTTTTCGTCAGTCTTGAATTTTCTTTGCTTCTTTCTTTGTTTTAAGACAAAGAAAGAAGACTTTAAAATCTGTGTAACGCGCTTTAAATACCTAATTCTATTATTTAATTAGTTCTAACTATTTTTTAATGACTTAATGGCTTAAAGCCCTAAAATTTATACCCTTTCTGCCGGAGAAATACGATAAGCAGATTTCTGGAGTAAAAAAGAATAAACCATATACTGCCTATCATGGGTGAACGAAACAGGGCAAAGCCTGTCATTGAATAGAAGATATGGAACTCCAATGTCGTTTTTTGCTATTGTCATTTCCGTATCAGGCATCATATTTTTAAATCTCTCTGCTGTAAATGTTCTTACCACCTTCGATTGTGAATTATAATCTGAATTATCTATCTTTTGAATTCCTCACAAAATATCCTTTAAATGTTTCTCATCTGCAGCCACAGAAAATATAAAATCTTTTGCCATGATTAATTTTGAACAGATATTATTATCTCGCAGCGTTATATGCCCGTCAATAAATCCGCCTCTTAAAAAACCAGTGCTTTCAATTGAACGATTTCTTAATGCAGTATAAAAATAATCATCCTGAAAAAGAATATCATCCACCGCAATCTTGAACGGATTGAACAAAAGCTCACTGTCTAGTCTTTTGAAATATTTATACACGGCTTCCTTGATGCTCCAAAGAAGCCATACATAATGAGCAAAGGAAAAGTTACCTTCCAACCGTCCTGAAAAATAATTTTTTTCTTTCACAGAAAGTATCTTAGAATAATATTCTTTTTATGAAAACCGCCTATGACAGGCTGGCTCCAATGAAACAATATCATTGCCAATACTTATCATTTGGCTACCTTTTGTTTCTCTGTAATTATATCCATGCAACTTCCCACCGTACTTATTTTTGCTGCCGAATCCATATCTATTTCAATATTATACATGGTCTCAGTATCAATAATGATATCCACAATATTGGCGGAATTGATAGGCAGGTCGTCCAACAACTTCGTATCTTCGGTTAGGCTGTTAATCTTATCTTTTTCGCGCGTGTAGGGCAACAATATTTTCTTTAATTCTTCTAAAATCGTTTCTCTGTCCATCTTTTTAATTTTTATATTTTGAGAGAATAAGGCAGGCGTTCACATCTCCAAAACCAAAATTGGATTTGGCAACAATAATTATTTCTTTGTTCACTTTTTTCACCGGCATTGCCTTTGTTCCTATAAGTTGTACTATTTCGGGATTGGGGTCTTCCAGATTAATATTCGGGTGAACAAATTGGTTGATTATCTGCAATACTACCGCAACGGTTTCAATAGAGCCGGCTGCACTTAAACAATGTCCTATCATTCCTTTGACGAAGTTGATCAATGGGAACTTATCACCACTCCTGCCCAATGCATTCACCCAGTACTGCACTTCCATTTTATCTGCACCTGTTGCCGTTAAGTGGCCGCTTATCAAATCAATTTCATCCGGTAATGTATTGGCATTATCTAATGCTTGCTTAATGCAGCGGACAACACCTTCCGGATTGGCCGCCATCTCTTTGTCCGCCTGAATTGGTACTGATGTCTTATTTAAAAAAAATACCCGATGTACAGGCCCACACTTCGATGGATGATAGTTTCCGATTTCTGAGGATTATTTCCGCTATAGCCTTCTACATCCCCCGGCAGAATATTATGAAGGCCTACATCGGTCGTCAGTCCTGCCATAAGAGGTAACTTTTTAAATTGGTATCCGGCATCAAACCTTAATCCAAAATCGCCTCTACGCCAATCATCTATACTTGGATTATTACCGATAACATAGGAGTAAGTTCCATTTTTATCCAGATAATATGCTTTGACAAGAACTGCATAATAAACCCCTCCGTCTATAAATAAAGTTCCACTCTTTATATCATCACTGACCCGAAATATCAATGGGGCCTGGACGTAGATAAACCGGTTTTTGTCCGGGCTGTCTTCACCAATATTCGAATACCTACCCCCTCTTTCACTAAGACCTAAACCTATCCCATAGCTGAAGTAATATCGTCTGCCACTATAGGCATTACCTCCATACCATCGCATATAGCTTACACTCCAGGAAAGAATCCTTTGGCTGTTATCCGCCGGAAGAGAAGCCTTTAGTCTGGATAAGTCTGACTGCACTCTTAATTCGTCATGCGTAGGTAATTTTGTACTTATCTCCTCAGAACCTGCGGTGGGATTGTCCTGGCTTGTCTGTGCCTCTGTTTCTAAGCTATAAAGGAAAAATAATAAGACGGTTAGCGTAAGTAAACGTACTATTTTCATAAAGAATGATTTACGGTGAAAAGGAGGATTTTTCTCAGATAGGAAGATTATAGAAGTGCAGATAACAAACTAAAACGATGATCCGGTTGCCGGATGTAAACATCCGACAGATTTAGAGGAAAGCCAATAGTTAGTTTTAACTATTTTTCCATCTTTGATTTTTGATGTACAATCTTTGATATCAGCACTTTTTCATCCATTTCGTTTTTATACTTCGTGTCCTCTCTGAAAAGTCAAAAAATGCCACAAAGGCTCAAACCTGCCTGACCGGTAGGCAGGGACTCAAAGAAAGCACTAAATATAATTACCTGTTTTACAGGTCTTTGTGAACTCTATGTCCTCGTGGCAAAAATGGTAGAGCATACTTTTCATAGTGGACTCTACTTTGAACAAATTAATGATCTGGATAATAACCCTTAGGGAAAATCAAGGAGGGAGGGGTAAACATTCAACTTCCTCTCCCTCACCTTAACACAGTTATGGAATTATCCCGACCATATATTGAATGTAATGCCTGCCTCCGAGATCATTTCGTGAAATAAGGTATAGCTGTGCGCACCTGCAATCTCTGCTGCAATAACTTCTAATAATGCCTGCCGTTGCCCCATCTGTAGTCCGAACCGGTTATATAATGGCAGCAATTGAGATACCGCAACCGTAATCCTGTACTCATAGTCGTAATCACCCGTTAATTCCTTCGTTACAGTACCACGGTCATAACCGTCCAAGACTAGCGCATCGTCTTCAAACCTTAAATGAATATCGCTCTTATCTGATCCGGTATCAAGATGGTAAAGTGTTATATCTTCATTCATAAAAACAGGTAGCCCTTTTATCTGAAATGAATTGTATGATTTTTTTGTTCTTGTTTTAAATATTCAGAGGCTTGTAAAATCAACGATAATAGTAGTAATGCTCCCATAAAAGAAACGAGTGTCCATGAAATATAAGCTAATAGTTCTGATTAATTACAATCCACTTCTTGCGCCTCTCCGGGGTCTAACTGCTCTTCACCTAAGCCGGGCACACTTATATATTGATAGGAAGTAGTGAAAGTCGTCATGGCTTCACTGAATCGCCCGCCACCTGATGATTCGTAACCGAACATCCCCCACTGAATA
The DNA here is from genome assembly GCA_004299085.1 of Chitinophagaceae bacterium. Lineage (GTDB taxonomy): Bacteria > Bacteroidota > Bacteroidia > Chitinophagales > Chitinophagaceae > FW021-bin31. Next base: position 3,638 of record SCQV01000417.1, read on the forward strand.
TAGCATTTCCCATCCTTCCTGTATTTGATAAAAGCTCTTATATGTTTGTCTATCACTTCGCCATATTCGTTCTTGGTGATAAAATAATTGGCATCTTCAATATAGACGGTGATGTTAGGATTGCCTGCCCATTTTTTAATGTCGCTCACTAATTTAGGATCATTCCGGGCTGAATGAAGTCTGCGTATATAAGCGGTTGCTATTTTCTTGTTTTGAACTTCAGCGGCTTTACCGTTTTCTGCCCGTTGGCGGTCATTAATTTTTGTAACTACCAGTCTCAGGCTATCTCTATATGTCAGGGGAAGGCCGCCGGTGCTTAGCATTTGATTTGCCAACTTACTGTCTTTCATAAAGCACAGGTAGCTTCCCCCTTCTTCTATGAGTACCATTCCTTTTTTGTAGAGAAAAACAAAGTTAGGTATTTGCGAACTCCATGCCTGTGTGCGCCGGAAAAAAGACTCTCCTTTGGTGTGTATGTAAGCAGCAGCATGCTTGTAATCGTCAAGCGCCGGAAGAATCATCAGAGAATCTGACCCGAACCTGGCTACATACACAGGGTTGCTTTGGCTGATTATTTGATCGTCAAAATTGGTCAGGCCTCCGGCTAAATAGTAGGGTGTAACAGTCTGGGCAAGGATGCCCAAAGGCGCCAACAGCAACAAAAATGTGAAGCAGGTAAGCGCTGCATATTTAAACTCAATTTTTGCTTGTGTGTACATGGTATTATACTGTTTACAATCGCATGAAGAGATAGTTTTTAATCTGTAAACCTGGGTAACAGGTTTTAAATACTTAATTCAATTATATTAAACCTCACTCAGGTATTCCGTAATACTTACATACTGCATCATAATTACTATAATCAGGCGGAGGAGATGATTGCCTGGCGCCTGCTACCCCACCGGGTATAATAATATACCGGAAAGAGTGGGCGTGGTTGATAGATCCATCGCCGGAATACGCGTTAGTACTGGATACTAAATCAATTTCTATATTGCCTACTGTTGCATTAGCGGACCATGTGTCTATGTTCGTTGTTGTGCCTATTTGATAATCAATTGTGATAGGTAATAAAGCCACCTGGTTTGTGGGCCAGAGAGCAGAGTCGTATCCGTTCAGCTTTCCATAAGTCAATACTGTACCATTATCTAAGATAGCCTGCGTAATACCAGGTGTTGACTTGTTATAATCAAGATGAATAATTCCGAATGTTGTAGTCACAGTGTAAGCGGAAGGAGTGAACCATTCGGAGTAAATCACATTGGCGGTGCCGGCCGGGCCTTGTGACCCTGTTGCTCCCGTGGCTCCATTAGTACCATTAGTGCCAGCCGGGCCTTGCGCACCGGTTGCTCCTGTAGCGCCAGTTTGGCCTTGTGGTCCGGCAGGGCCTGTTTTACTGCAGGCAGCCAATAAAGTTGCCAATAATAAAATAATAACCGCTTTTTTAAATAAACTGGATGTTGCTTTCATGGAATATCTGTTTTATGGTGAACGATTGTTAATTTATGAATCAATGTCGTTTAGTTAAGGATTCGCGGGGCACTTCGACTTCGCCTGCCTTTGCCGGCAGGCAGGCTCAGTGCCCGAAGATGCGTTCGTTGAGCGAAGTCGAAACGAACACATCTCAAGTTTTTTCTATTATCTGAACGGCATTAATTTATTAATTTCAATTTTTAATATTTTTCTTATTAAGCTAAATATTCAATTAACTAATAACTTAATAACTATTCATTTTATCCGCCAATCCATCCCGATCCTGGAAGCAGGAATGTTTCATCTGCTCCGGCATAAAAATTTTATGGCTTTTTAGTCTTCCAGCCCTCTTTTAATTTATCATTAATCAATGGATACTCTGCTATAGTCGCGGAATTGCTTCCTTTAATCTGTAGTTTGTTGTATCTTTTTTTTGCTTGTACTGTAGCAACCGGTATCCCCACAAACCCGCCGATGATTACCGTAAAAATGAAGCCACCCGGTACTGCCAGGCCGAAGACAAACCCCACCGAAGCCCCGATGATGATGCAGTATCTGCGGCTTTTCTTAGCCTTTAGATGCACTGCTGCACAATCCCTGCATCTGGGTATTGGTATTAATTGTTTTTCGTATTCAAACTTACGCACAACACCCAAATGTGCATAGTGTTTGAGACGATAAATTGGCTGCTCTATTGTGCAGATATCATCTAATGGTTTATGTCCGCAAAAGAAACAAGTGTTCATTGTATTAACTTTTTCTATGAATTGAAAAAATGAATCATTTCATTGTCACAACTATTGTACAAAGACAGCATTAGCGCTTGCATAAGTATTCACCCCGTTGGAGAGATTTGTAATCACACCATTTTCCCAAATTGTAGCAACATCTCCATTATAGCCCGCTGCATACACATCGCTCCCGGATACAAAAATGGAATTGATGCCCGCATCTTCAGAACCATCGGTCAGGCTAACCGCCACACCATTTTTCCAATATCTCGCAATGCCATTGCCACCGTTGCCGCCATCTTCGGTCCCTCCAACATATACATCGTTTCCTGATACAAAAATTGAATTGGCTTGCGCATTATAGGTTCCATTGGTCAGGCTCGTTTCCACACCATTTTTCCAATATTTAGCAATGTTGTTATTGCCACTCATTTCATACCCTGCCACATACACATCATTGCCAGAGACTACTATGGAAGTAGCATACGCTGCATTCGATCCGTCAGTTAAATGGGCACCAACGCCATTCTTCCAATACTTAGCAACCGGAAAGGCATTACCTATGTTTTCATTTCCGGCTATATACACATCACTGCCCGATACAAATACGGAACGCGCCTCGCAATCATTGCCAGCATTGGGTTTCAAACTAACGGGCATACCGTTTTTCCAATATTCTGCTATTTCAGTGCCTGCGATACCGTTACTTTCGTATCCGGCAACATACACATCGCTGCCCGATACAAAAATGGATTGGGCATAAGTGTATTTACTGCTATTTATTCCCACCAGATTTGTAACCGCACCGTTTTTCCAATATTTGGCGGTGATGGATGGACCACCATTCGCTTGCTCAAAACCTGCCACATAAATATCGCTGCCCGATACAAAAATTGAAGTTGCAGTAACTCTTCCGCTTACACCACCATTAGGCAGATTAGTAACAATGCCGTTTTTCCAATAGGTGGCAGTATCATTTTCTATTCCTGCCACATATATATTCGCCTGTTTCGGCGTTACTTCATTATTTTTCTTTCCGCAAGCTGTGAGCAGAAGCAATATGGGTAAATAACTGAACACCTTTTTCATCGTTTGTATTTTTTAACTTGAGATAGTGAGTTTTAACTATTGAGCTGTGATAGATAACCATTGCTGACAGGATGGATAATCTATTATTGCCACTCTACTGCTTGAAAAGAATTTGCGGCTAATATGCTCTTCACATCGGCAAAAAGCCCTACCTGATCGAGCGTATTGCTGTTTGCATTCATTTCAATTAACTGTGTCCCGTTTACAAGAAACTGCAGTTGTCCCTTGTTCTGCGTTATTTGCAGCTTGTTGAACTGGTTTTGCTGTATGGCACTGATAGCGGTACCACTTGCCAGGGTGGTAATGCTATATTTGTTTGGGATTGTTGTGGCATCAACAAGCTGGTATTGATATATGCCCCACTGCCCGCTCGTGTTGATTTCAAACACGTAAAAGGAAATATTTTGGCCGCCCGACTGAAAATTCCAAATCAGTCCGGCACCGGCTGGTGCTGATGACATCTTGATGGATGCTTCTATGGCAATGTCGCCCGAACTGCCGTTAAACACATTGGAGATGCAACTGTAAGTGAAAGCGGCGGATGTTACCTTTATATAGGCATAAGTTCCTACTTGACTACCTTCCACGAAATAATTCTCGTTTTGATAATAGGTGGCTCCCCCGCCACTGATTGTACCTACAACCCATCTTCCGTCATTGCTGCTGAAATCAGTTTGGTACAGTACGGTTTCTTTTGGCGTCGTGAGGGTCCCGTTTTTCGAACAGGAAACCATTCCAATGCAAGCGAACATGACAAAAGTCTTGATAATTATATGCATTTTCATTTATTTTAATTTTTTAGTTAATAATGAATGGTGTATTTGAATATTCTATTTCTTTTAATGATACAATTCTACAAATAATGATTAGTATGGTTTATTTCTCTGAAAAACTAGCTGACAGATTTGCTGACCCGCTTGGGTTTTGATTATTTACCTGAATTTTTGCCGTTACCGTTTTCATAACAATACTGTACTTACCATTCGTGAGAGATACTTTAACGGCAGCCGGAGCAGCATTGGCCAAATAATCGGTAAAATGAATATTATCAAAGCCGTAGATTTGAACTTGTCCGTCTCCCGGAGCCGAATTGTAATCTACTATATCATATGTCCCGGCTTGGGGTATACCATGGAAAGAAAATACCATCCCATAACTGACCTGAGTGCCATTGTAACCATTGTAAGCAAAAACTTGAGCGCCGCCATTTGCGGCAACTACCGAATCGGCCGTATAGTTGGATCCATTAATGGTAAAGGTTTGACTGATAGTTGGAACTACCGGGGTATTGTTGCTCTTGCTACATGCGGCAAATAGACTACTCGCTAAAAGTATGATTACTGCATAACTAAAAAAATGTTTCATTGCTTTATTTTTAAATTACCGAATATTGTTTTGTGTTTCTTTCTGCGTTTTCAAAGCAAAAGTTTTGTTCCACACAACGAACACTGCAATTGCAATGGACGCAAAGTGTTTTATTTTACATATATGGCATAAGCAAAACCACTGTCAAGTAATAACTCCGTGCCGTTTTTCCATATCGTAGCTACAATACTGTTCGTGCCGTTGCTTATAGAGCCTGCCACATATACATCGCTGCCCAATACAAACACCGAAAAAGCAAAGGAATCACCTGGATCATCGTTAAGGACTTGCACCACACCGTTTTTCCAGAGCTCAGCTTTTCCATCATACCCCGCCACATATACATTGCCACCTGATACGTATACCGACAAGGCTTCGGCGTTGGTTGAGCCATCAGTAAGGGCTTGCGCTACACCGTTTTTCCATAGCTTAGCCACTTGGGGATAGCCACTGTTATTATTTTCGTAGCCCGCCACATATACATCGCTACCCGATACATATACCGACAAGGCTTCAGCATCGGCTGAACCATCGGTAAGGGTTTGCACCACGCCATTTTTCCATAGCTTAGCTGCTCGTATAATGTTACTATTATTATATTCATAGCCTGCTACATATACATCACTGCCCGATACATATACGGCGGTGGCAGCGGCACCGTGCGAGCCATCGGTAAGCTCTTGTGCCGTACCGTTTTTCCATATTGTAGCTACTTCCTGGTTACCGTTATATATTTCTCCTGCCACATATACATCGCTACCCGATACAAATACCGAGAATGCACGACTATAGTCAATGTTACCAACGGGACCATCGTCAGGAAGGGCTTGTAAAATGCCGTTTTTCCATACCACAGGGCCACTCTCATCTAAACCTGCTACATACACATCGCTGCCCGATACATATACAGAATTGGCATAGCCGCCATTGCCATCGGGAAGCTCTTGCGCTGCACCGTTTTTCCATATCGTAGCTACCTTACTGTTCGTGCCGTTGCTTATAGAGCCTGCCACATATACATCGGGGGTTCGGGGCGTCGTGTTGTCGTCTTTTTTGCCGCAGGCAGCAAACAGGAGCAGCAAGGGTATATAACGAACCATCTTTTTCATTTTGTTTATCGTTTTTTTAATTGCCATATAGAATTGGTTCTAATAAACTTCGTTTGGCCAAATCAATCGTCCTTTGAATATGCGGTATGCTCATCTTCCAATTCATTTCATATTGCTCTATTTTTTAATTATGAATATTGCTTTAATTATTAGTAACAAAAACAGAGGCGGCTTGTGCACCGTTTGGCAGGGTGGTTGCCACACCGTTCTTCCACAGCACAGCTACATGATTGCTAAAAGTAGTGTCCTCGACTCCTGCTACATATACATCGTTTCCTGATACGGCAATTGAATTGGTCCAAGCCGTATATGCGCCATTAGTGGGGAGTGATTGTGCCACGCCATTTTTCCAGACCGTAGGTACGGCATTTTCTAGTAAAGAGTTGATATATTCGGTTCCGGCTACATATACGTCGTTGCCCGATATGTATATAGCACTGAGTGTGGCATAGGGATAAGATGATCTATTGTCAAGGGTTTGCGCCACACCGTTTTTCCATATTGTAGCCACAGAATACCCGCCGGATGTATATACGTCCCCTGCTACATACACATCATTACCCGATACATATACAGCCGAGGCCATGCCACCGTTCCCCTGATCGGGAAGTGTTTGCACCATACCGTTTTTCCATAACGAGGGTGCATTTTTATTACCGATATTGCTATACCCCGTTATATATACATCGCTGCCCGACACAAATAAACTATTGCAATAACTCATGTTGGAAACGGTTTTCCAAAAAATGTGATTTTTGTACAGCACTACTGCATTAAGTTGTGTGTAGTTGATATAGCCCACTATGAGTTCATATACATCGTAGCCCGATCCATAAACCGATACCCCGTATGCGTACTGCGAGTTGTTGATACTATTGCCACCATAGTTATCATTCAAAACGCCGTCATCCCATAGTGTGGCGCTCGAAGTTGCGTAGCCACTGCTATTGATATCTCCCGCTACATATACGTTATTGCCTGCAACATATACAGAGTTTGCATCACCTCTATTATTGTTATTATCAAAGGCCTGAACGGTATCGTTTTTCCAGAGTATGGGACCATCTCCATCTCCATCTCCTGCCACATATACGTTTACCGTTTTGGGAGGCGTTACCATATTCTTTTTGCAGGAGTAGGCAACGAGTAAGAGAAGCGTGGGTAAATAGCAGATAAATTGTTTCATGGTTTATGTGTTTAGAATAGGAAAATGCTAGGGCGTTGAATTGTGTTTTTGTCTTTTTCTTTCGTATTGTTTTTCAAATGAATTTCAAAAATGAATTAAATGAACTCGCTTTGTAAGTGAAAACCACTGATGCAATTTAATCAACTGCAAAAGCTAAGGAAACAGGAAATCAACAAGTGTCTGTATCTGCCGGCAGACAACCGGATTGCATCCACAAAAGCCTTTTATTGGGAAATAATGTTGTTCGTTGTCAAAAAACATATTTTGGTTGAATATTTTGTTTTTTATAGAACTTTGTTTTCTAAAACGGTAACTTGCTTTCATTTAAAATGAAAAAAGAATTTTTTAAACAAATTATTTTTGAACGCCGGTACCGCTGGCTGCGGCATCTGCTGCTGCTGGCATTTTATTTTGTTTTAATCGTATGGCTTGACGGTAACGGGCGCAGCAGCTTTCGCCCTGCAATTGACCTTTACATATTTTTCATGCCAATAGTTCTACTTTATGCCAATGTTATTGTATATTGGTTCATCCCTTCTTTTCTATTAAAAAGAAAATATCTCTCTTTTTTACTTTTATATTGCTTCTGGACTTCTATAAGTCTCCTTTTGATTTTTCTGGATGCCACTTATTTATACAGTCCTCTACACGGCATTTCAATGCCACATTACAGTATGGTGGAAATGTACAGGCACATATTTTCTCTAAACAACTTTTTAGACATGCATATTTTTACTATGCTGCTTGTTTTCCTGAAGTTGTTCAAGTATTGGTACCTGGAAAATCAGCAAAAGCAACAAGCGGAAAAAGAAAAATTGAATGCAGAACTTCAATTACTGAAAGCTCAACTCCATCCGCATTTTTTATTCAATACTTTGAATAATCTGTATTCCCTGGTTTATGAAAAATCGGACAAAGCGCCCAGGATGTTGTTGCGATTGTCAGGCTTATTAAGCTATGTATTGTACGAATGTAATGCCGATGAAGTTTTATTGTCGAAAGAAATCAGTATCATCAAAGATTATGTAGCGCTTGAAAAAGAAAGATACGGTGACAGGCTGGACATTTCACTAAACTTCTCGGGCGATATCGAAGACAAAATGCTTGCCCCTATGCTGTTTCAGCCATTCATCGGAAATGCTTTCAAACACGGAACGTCCGAACAATTAGGAAAAGTTTGGGTGAGTATAGATTTATCGGTAAAAGAACAACAATTATATTTTAAAGTCATAAACAGTTGTGATAGCGCCAACATAATAAGGGATGCAAAAAGTATAGGTATTAACAATGTAAAAAAAAGGTTGGAATTACTGTATCCCAACAGATTTGAATTGCAAAACGGAATGGAAGGCGACACTTACATTGTTTCACTTACACTTGAATTGTAGGCGCAGCAAGTAGAAACATTAAACACCCATAATACACCTCTGTTAAAACCTGCACGATGAATATAAAGTGTTTAATAGTAGATGATGAACCACTGGCCGTGAGGCTGGTGAGTTCCTATATTCAGCAAATCCCTGAGCTTGAAATAATAGCGGCATGTAACAACGCCATTGAAGCCATTAAGGTTTTGCGGGAACAAAAGATAGACCTGATATTCCTTGATATAAAAATGCCGAAACTAATTGGTACCGATTTTCTTAGAAGTATTCCAGACCCGCCCAAAGTAATCTTTATCACCGCTTATCGCGAATATGCTTTGGATGGATACGACTTGGATATTGTTGACTATCTGTTGAAACCTGTTTCCTTTACGCGTTTTATGAAAGCAGTATTAAAAGCAATAAAGCTGATTGGGATTGACAATAATAATTCTTACCTCACCACCAAAAACGACAATAATAAGGATGCGTTTTTGTACTTTAAAATTGACAAGGCAATGCAGAAAGTGTTATTGAAGGATATTTTTTTTATTGAAAGCTGCAAAGAATATGTAAAAATATATCTTGAGAACGGTAAGCAACTTTTGGTAAAACAAAGTATCAGCGCAATGGAGAAATTGCTTTCTCCGCATCGTTTCATGCGAATACATCGGTCCTATATTGTTACTATTGAAAAAATATCTACTTTCAATGCAACATCTGTTAGTATCGACAATCATAACATACCTATTGGAAGGCTATACAAAAATGAAGTTGAAAATACATTGAGGCATTTGTAAACAGGTTGCAGCCATTGATATAAACACGTTTTACGCTTGATTTATAATTGTTTGTTTAAAAAACATTTAATTTCCACATTCAGCGTTCTTCATTTTCCGTTGCCGGCAGCGTCTGTTGCCTTGCCTCATTCAATTGTCTGAGGCCCATTTGGATCAGCCGGAAACAAATCATCCATTCCAGTATTCCAAGCAGTACATGTTTCAGGTCAATGCCTAATAGTAAAGGCATGATTGAAAACGGCGCATTCCATGACATGTGGGGAACAACCATAGCAACAAAAATTTTTAGAAAGGCGCTTTCTTTCAGCATCTCCCACCGGAAGGGCTTGCTTTTTTTACGATCCATAATGCGGCTGCAATATTGGTTGTCCACACAATATGCATAAACGAAGCCAGCAAACCGCGTTGAATAATATTATCCACTCCTGCCTTTATGCCATCGGAAAGAATAATATTAAATGCATAACCTGTGCTTCCCCTGAGAAAAAGCATAAACTGTCCACAGGCAGCAAAAGCAAAAAAATAAGCAGAATCTTTTCAGCATACATCATAAAGGTTGACAACACCAATACTTAGTCAATGAATCCATCATTTTACAAAATTCAATTCATTGTCTATTCCGCCCAATACTTAGTTTTAACTATATCGTCCCATTCCTATACAAAACCAAAGATTTCCTCTGCATACACGATAGAAGAAAAAGTTTTTTATTTCCCGGGTATTTTTTATCTTTAAAACCCATAATTTTCATTTAAAACGTATCCATTATGAACAAGACCCGTATCATTCCTTCCACACCTTCAGCATATAATCAACCGCTCCTTATCAGATCTATTTTAGCACAATCGCTCCTTTATGAGCCAGACCGTGAAATCATTTACAGGGATTCATTCAGGATGAATTATCAAACATTGAATAAGCGTATCGCACAATTGGCGCATGCGTTGACAAATATGGGTGTAGAAGCCGGAGATGTGGTAGGCGTAATAGAATTTGACAGTCATCATTATCTGGAATTATATTTTGCCATACCCATGATAGGCGCTGTATTGCACACCATCAATTATCGTTTGGCGCCGGAACAGATGCTTTACACGATGAATCATGCAGAAGACAAAGTGGTGTTTTGCAATGAAGCGTTTACCTCTCTGCTTAATGGGATACGAAATAAATTAGAAACAGCAGAAAAATTTGTGCTGGTGACGGATGCCGAAGCTAAAACCATACCCCCGCCTTTCACTCATGAATATGAATCCATGATAAAAGGACAACTGAAACACTATGATTTTCCCGACTTTGATGAAAACAGCATGGCTACCTTGTTCTATACCACAGGCACTACCGGCAAGCCTAAAGGAGTATATTTTTCTCATCGGCAGTTAGTGCTGCATACCTTAGCCGTAGCAACTGCGCTGAGCGCCATTGATTCTCCTGTAAGGATTAATGCTGCCGACGTATATATGCCTTTAACTCCTATGTTTCACGTGCACGCATGGGGAATCCCTTACCTGGCCACCATGCTGGGAATGAAACAAGTATATCCCGGCCGTTATGAGCCCGATATGCTTATGAAACTAATCCTTTCGGAAAGAATAACCTTTTCTCATTGTGTGCCCACTATTCTTAATTTATTAGTCTTCAACCCAAAATCAAAAGCTATAGATCTGTCTTTTTTCCGCGTGATCATCGGAGGATCGGCCTTGCCTGCCGGGCTTGCAAAGGCGGCATTAGAAATGGGTATAGATATTATTTCCGGGTATGGAATGTCAGAAACCTGTCCGGTACTTACAGTGACTTATCTCCCTAAACATCTACGCGAAGAGATGACCACGGAAAAACAAGTGGCAGAACGCATTAAAACAGGCAGGGCTATTCCGTTTGTAGAGATAAAGCTTATGGATGATGACGGGAAGTTTTTGCCTTTTGACGGTAAAACGATAGGTGAACTGACTGTTCGCGCTCCCTGGCTGACACAGGGATATTTTAAGGAAGAAGAACGCAGCGAAGATCTTTGGAAAGACGGTTATCTGCATACCGGAGACATGGCTTATGTGGAGCCTAACGGTACGGTCGTAATCTGTGATCGTAAAAAAGATATTATCAAAACCGGCGGAGAATGGATATCATCACTGGATTTGGAAAGCTTGATATCTTCCCATCACGCCGTTAAAGAAACCGCTGTAGTCGGACTGCCGGATGAGAAATGGGGAGAGAGACCGGTAGCCTGGATTGTATTAAATGAAGGGGCAAACATGACCGGACAAGATGTGAAAGAACATCTTCAGCAATTTATCCAAAGCGGGCATTTAAGCAAATGGTCTATGCCCGATCAATTTATTTTCTGTAGCGAAATACCCAAAACAAGTGTAGGAAAAATAGATAAAAAGCTAATCAGAACACAACTGATTGAAAAGCATGAACA
>SCQV01000418.1 GCA_004299085.1 Chitinophagaceae bacterium
AAAGCAGAAAAGAAGTCTGCGAATTTGTAAGTGATGAAATGGCTGAAATATGTGACGAATTCCCAAACTTTTATTATTTTTGGAAAAATGAATACCATGAATGCGATAGAAATTGCGGGAGAAATTGATAAAAGTGGGAATCTTTTACTTAAAAAGCCGCTGTCTATAAAAAATAAACAAGTAAAAGTCATCATTCTGTTTGAAGAAGAAGACGTTGACGATAAGCTGTGGCTAAAAAGCTTAACGCATAACCCCTCTTTTAATTTTTTAAAAGAAGAACCTGAAATTTATTCTAAAACTGACGGAAAACCATTTAATGATTAAGTACAAAGTTGTATTAGTTCCTTTTCCATTTGATGATTTCTCATCGACTAAAGTTCGTCCGGCGGTATGTCTCACTGAACCTATAAGTACCTTTGGGCATATTATAATTGCATTTATTACAAGTAAAATGCCCATAGATATTCTTCCTACAGATATTGTGGTTGATAATTCAAGTTTGAGTACTTTTTATCAAACCGGTTTACAAGTAACTTCCATTATCAGAATGCATAAACTGACTACCATTCCTACATCTTTAATCAAAAGAGAATTGGGACAGATACCTTGGGAATTGCAGCCGGCAATAGATAAAGCATTGATAAAACTTTTTTCCCTGCAAAGAGTTTAGTTATTTTGCCGTTTAATTTTCACTAAACTTAGAAAATGAAGAAGGTATTTCTTATAGTTCTTGCATCTGTATATTTTTATGGAAGTGTAAGCAGCGCTCCTGTTTTCAGCGATCCGAAATTACCCATCATTGTACTGCCTGCTGCTGAAGAAGCAAATACACCAATGGTGCTGATGATCACCGGCGATGGCGGGTGGAAAAATTTTGATCCGCGGCTGGCAAATCAATTTGTACAGCAAAAGGCTCCGGTAGTGGCATTAAACGCCTTGCATTATTTCTGGACAAAGAAAACACCTGAACAAACCACCGCCTCAGTGGAAGATTTGCTGAATAAATATATGCAACAATGGAATAAGAAATCGTTTATTCTTGTGGGCTTTTCATTCGGCGCCGATGTGATGCCGTTTGTTTTTAACCGTTTACCGGATAGCCTGTTAAAACATTGCAAAGGAATCGCATTATTTTCTCCCGGGCTTTCCACTGATTTCGAAATTCATATTTCACAGATGCTGAGTGAACATCATCAATGGAAATATAATGTGGTGAGTGAAATGGAAGCTTTGAAACCGGCAAGGCTGCTATGTTTTTTTGGAGATGAAGAGCATGAATTTCCAGTCAATATTATACCAAAACATGGTTGGCAGCTTATTTATTTGAAGGGCGGTCATCATTATGAAAAAAACACGGATAATGTCGCGAAGATTGTGCTGGATAGATTGGGAATTGAATAGTGATTGGGTTATTAAGTGATTGAGAATTGATTATTGATCATTGAGCATTGAGCATTGAATGTTGTTTAGTTAAGGGATATAGCCACCTTTCGACAAGCTCAGGGTGACGTAAGAATTAGTCGTGGTGAGTAGTTAATTTCCCCGAATACCGGGATAAGTTCTTTGAAAATGACAGTATTTTAATTCGATGCGTAGTTTTCCGGCATCATAAAAAATGC
>SCQV01000419.1 GCA_004299085.1 Chitinophagaceae bacterium
CGCCGTGCGTGAGCTATGTGGGTGGAAGCTTTGATTTTTCTTGATCTTTTTTGTCTCGGCTTAGACGAGATGGTTACTTTTCCATCAAGTTTACACTATTTAAAAATAGCTGTGAATATCAAAGAAAAGCAGGACTTTTCTTAGGAGGGAAAAGTAGCACTTATAATACTCTTTTGTTTTTGTATTAAATGGAATATATTTGAAAGCAACTATATACAAATCTACCGGAAGCTGGTACACCGCCAAATCATCTGATGACAGGATGTGGCAATGCCGTATTGCCGGTAAGATGAAGATAGAGGAAGATATTACCACCACCAATCCGGTGGCGGTAGGAGATGAAGTGGAAATTGAAATAGAAGATGAAGATCAGAAAATTGCTACCATAACAGTTGTACATGATCGTAATAACTATATTATCCGTGCATCACCGCACAGCCGGTTTAAAAATCAGGTAGTGGCTGCCAATATAGATCAGGCAGTTTTAATGGCTACTTTAAAAGAGCCGAAGACGTCTCAGGGTTTTATAGACCGCTATCTCGTATCTGCTGCGGCATATCATGTTCCTGCGGTAATTATTCTTAATAAGCAGGATTTATATCATTCCAAAGAGATGAGCCATTTCCGTGAATGGGAAATGATGTATAAAAAAATAGGCTACCCGGTTTTGCTGGCATCTGCACTCAGAGAAGAAGGATTGGAAGAAATAAGAAATATCCTGAAGGATAAAACCAGTCTTTTTGCCGGCCATTCAGGAGTGGGAAAAAGTACGCTGATCAATGATTTAATTCCCGAATTAAGTTTAAAAATACAAACCGTCAGCGATTGGTCAGGTAAAGGAATGCATACTACCAGTTTTGCAGAAATGTTTGAATTGCCTTTTGGTGGGAAAATCATTGACACGCCGGGAATTCGGGAACTGGGGATTGTGGAGATGGACAAAACGGAACTTTCTCAATATTTTTTAGATATGTTGCCTTATTTATCGGATTGCCGGTTTAATAATTGTTTGCATACTAATGAGCCGGGATGTGCAGTTAAGAAAGCGGTAGAAAAAGGCGATATCAATTTGGCTCGCTATGAGAGCTATCTGGCGATGCTGTCAACGATGCAGGAACAGGAGTGGTAACTGTATCTCTGCGTGTGGAATCTGAGGCAACATTTGGATGCGCGGTCGCAGGTTGCTTTCCACTGACAGCCTGTGCCTTACCTGAGGATTCTTGTTCCACACCCGTTTCTCTGAGATATTTATTCATGCTTTTGCCGAAAAGTTGCTGCTGGGGTTTTTCCGGTTTTAACCCTTCGTCAAAACGGTATTCAGCGCCCAAATGCGGCGGCTGATAAATCTTCGGGGCACAGGAAGTAAATAACATTCCCATGATAAATAGGACGAAGTATAAGGGCTTTATGCTAACTGAATTATTACATTTATTTTTCATTAGGAGAAGTTGCATACAAAGTATTTCTTTGTGTTCTTAGTGCCATTGTCCAAAGGACTCCTAATCGGAGTGGGAAATCGTTCTCCCATTTAACGTGCCTTTCCCCCGTTTGTTGTATCTCTGAACCAATCCGCGTACTTCACATAATTGTTGGCAATGCGGT
>SCQV01000420.1 GCA_004299085.1 Chitinophagaceae bacterium
TATCTGGCTTCATTCTCCTATTTCCTCTATGAACACAGAGGACATTATATGATAGAAAATATATTGGAAGACGCCTTGAATGATTTCTTTTTTTATCATGTTTGCAAATATGCTGGCAGTTGGGAATATCCAATTCATTTTACTGGAGGAGTAGCATGGGCCTATAAGGATATCATTCTGGAGCTTTGTAACACCTATGGAATGACGCCAGGGAATATCATAAAAGAACCTATTGAAGGGCTTGTCAGCTTTCATAAAGCGGAGATGAACAATTCCTGAAATCCCCGCCAAGATTTCCCCGATAGCCTCAAAACGTTTTTTTATCTTTGCACCCTAAACCTTAATTCTTCCTTTTCGGTCAAAAACATGTTTGAGAGAATAACAGAATTACCATCAACTTACCGCCATCTGGAGAAGATGACCATAACTGAGATACTAAATCATATCAATGATGAGGATAAAACAGTTGCGATAGCGGTAGAAAAGGCGATTCCCCAAATTGAAAATCTGATAGCCGCCATTGTTGATAAAATGTTGGCAGGTGGAAGATTATTCTACATTGGCGCAGGAACCAGCGGCCGGTTGGGTATCGTTGACGCCTCCGAGTGTCCGCCTACTTTCGGCGTGCCTTTCGACCTGGTAATCGGCATTATCTCCGGAGGTGATTCCGCGATTCGTAAAGCAGTAGAATTTGCCGAAGACAGCAGAGAGCAGGGATGGATAGACCTAATGGAATATAAGGTCAGTGAAAAAGACGTGGTGGTAGGCATCGCTGCCAGTGGCACTACTCCTTATGTGATTGGCGCTCTGAAAGAATGCCGCCATCGTGGAATTATTACCGGATGTATCACCTGCAACCCAGGAGCGCCGGTTACAGAGGAAGCGGATTTTCCCATCGTGGTAGTAGCAGGCCCCGAATTTATCACCGGGAGCACCCGAATGAAAAGCGGCACCGCCCAAAAGCTCGTACTGAACATGATTTCCAGTACCGTCATGATTCAATTAGGCAGGGTGGAGGACAACAAGATGGTTCACATGCAGCTCAGCAATGAAAAGTTAGTAGATCGCGGAGTACGCATGGTGATGGAAAAAACAGGCATGAAGGATTACAAAGAAGTAAAATCTCTATTGCTTAAATATGGTAGTGTCAAAAAAGTAATTGATAATCTTGCAAGTGAAATAAAGGTAGCAGATAAGGCAAGAGGATAGTTTTTATTTTAATTAATTTTTTTTATCTTGCAGCGATGAACAGAGGAGGCATGACATGCAAGACATTGAACCTTTTTATAACTGGAGACACCTGTATATTTCAGAAGAGGATGAACACTCGCCATTTTTCGGCAGGCAGCACGATGAATTTGCTTACTCCAACACCATCTATAACTATTTTATTCACCCTCAATGGGATGATTTCGGATCAGCCAATCTGTATTTAAAAATACTTTATTCTGATTATGAGTTTGCCTTTGCTATCATTGAATTGATCGGCGAGTGGAACGATTGCATAGAAAATGACATCATGACCTTAAAAAGGGAAGTCATTGACTACCTGATTGCCAAAGGTGTTACCAAATTCGTTCTCATTACGGAAAATGTCCTGAATTTCCACAGCTCGGATGATTGCTATTATGAAGAATGGCGCGATGATATTATAGACAACGGCGGATGGATCGTGGCGTTGAATATGCCGGTACATACTGCGCTTGAATTTAAAAAAGCACGTTTGGATAATTATGTCTTCCTACTGGAAAATGACAACTGGCGTACCTTTCAGCCCATGCATTTATTCCAGCATATTGATAATACTATTTTGAGAGCGATTGAAGGATAAATGATTTTGTCTAAACTGTGGAATAGATCGTCTGTTTTTAAGCGTGAATTAATTGATGGTCTTCTATTTCCACCTGCGTGATAAAGTAATCTTCAGCGATATTATCTTCATCAAAGATACCATTGTTGATATGATAAACCAATCCTTTTGGCTTGGGAACCTGATCACCTTTTTCCAGATCATATTCTAAAGAAAGCTCAATAGCTTCTTTCAAATTTTTCAATGTTTCTTCAATAGTATCACCTACTGTACCACACCCCGGAATGTCGGGTGAAAAAGCAGAATAGTTGTAATCTGCTTTCTCAATAACTGCCAGATATTTTCTCATAAACTCAAATTTACGTGTTTTTTCTGAAATCATTTCAATCCTGCTTACTTTAAAAATATTGTTCAATGTTCCCTTTTTCATATCCTCATTTTTGCCATGATCGGGAATGGTAACATGCCCGGGTTTAGTCGGATGAATAAAGACCTTATGACTACCTTTTTGCCTGTCGAGCAACCATCCGTCTTTTTCAATCAACTAACGATATCTTTTACTTTCATCGCTTCTATGGTATTGTAAGGGGACGATGTGCATTAGCCTTCAATAAAACGCATCTTCAATATGCTCTACAATGGGCTTTTCCCCTCTCTCTAAATACACACACACTACATCAAATCGCATTTTTCCTTCATAATTGAGTTCCCGCGCATATAAATTGGCTGCATTAATGAGGTAACGCTGTTTCTTTTTAGTGACCGCATCCGCAGGATTACCATAATCCTCACTAAAACGTGTCTTCACTTCAACGAATATACGCTCTTCATTATCTTCCGCTATGATATCCACCTCCCATTTCTCTATTCGCCAATTGGTATTTAAAATAGTAAAGCCTTTCTTCTTCAAATAGCCGACCGCTATCTCCTCCCCTATTTTTCCGGTATCGTTATGTAGTGCCATGAAGAAAAGTTTAAAGTTTTAGAATGGTTCCAAAAGGGTTTCAGAATGGTTCCAGGGTTGTTCCAGGGTTTCAGAATGGTTCCAAAATGGTTTCAAAGTTTCAAAACATGAAACAAACTTGAAACTTGGAACCTGGAACTTGAAACTTGGAACCTGGAACCTGGAACATTTTAGTTCAAACTTCTGAAATCTACCGGGACTAATTTACTCACACCCGCTTCCTGCATGGTAACACCATATATCACATCCACTGCCGACATGGTCATCTTATTATGAGTGATAATAATAAACTGGGAATTTTCCGAAAACTTACGGATCATGTGAGTGAATTTTTCCACGTTTACATCATCCAAAGGCGCATCCACTTCATCCAAAATACAAAATGGAGCCGGTTTAATGAGATAAATGGCAAAAAGTAATGCAGTGGCAGTCAGTGTTTTTTCTCCGCCAGATAATTGCGTAATAGCCGTGGGCCTTTTGCCTTTAGGCTTGGCAATCACCTCAACTCCTGTTTCAGCCAGATCTTCTGGATTGGACAATAGCATATCCGCTTCATCTTCTTCGGTAAACAATGTTTTAAATACGCGGATAAAGTTTTCTTTTACCTGGTTAAATGTATCTAAAAACTTCTGATTGGCAGTGGTTTCTACCTCGCTGATCGTCACTTTCAAAGAATCTCTTGCACTCGTCAAATCATTCTTCTGATCTGTAATAAAATCAAAACGTTTTTTCATTTCCTGAAAAGCTTCAATGGCAGTTGGGTTAATCTCACCCATATTTTCCAGGCGTTTTTTCATCTTTTCCGCATTCTCCTGCAAGGTTCCTACCGCTTCTCCACCTGTTCTTTCCTCCTCTAATATATCATCTAAATTCACTTTAAATTCCACCTGTAATCTTTCCTTCATCCCCGCAAGCTGCAACTTCAGATCATTGGTCTTTTCTTTGATGGAATTCAATATCTGCTCAACCTGTTCTTTATTCCTTTGCTTCAGACGCAAAGCACTTTCCATATCATTGACCCGATTGCGTGAATTATAATACTCCTGATCTTTTTCATTCAGAACTCTTTCATCTGTATCGCGCTTACGGAATAGAATAATCAACTCCTCTGCAATCTTTTGGATATTATCTTCTGCTAACCGGATTCCTTCCGATGTTTTTGCTAATGCTGCATTACTGGAAGTAATCTGTGCTTCCAATTCACTCAAATGCGTTTGTTTAAACTGTAGCTCCTGCTTTAATGCCTGCACCCTGCTTTGCTGACGGGTGCACTGTAAATTATGATTATTAAATTCCGCATTCTCCTGGTTATACTGATGCTCAGCCTCCTGATATCCCTTTTCTGCCACTTCAATGGCATCTTTGATAGCGCTCATTTTATCCGTCAAACCTTCTAACTCTTCACGAACACCTTGCGATTGCCGGCGATTATCTTCCAATGCCTGCCGCATTTCAGCAAGCCGTTTTTCATTAGCATCCGCCTGATATTTAAAATTTTCCATGCGGTTTTGCAGCGCAAATATCTTATTCTGTGTCTGGTTTACCTTTTCGCGTATTTCACTCAAATACCTTTCTTTCAATTCATTATTAAAGCCCAGCACTTCTTCATGCCTCTGTTTTATTTGCTGGTTCAGTGAACCAACTTCTACCTCCAATCCGGTAATCAATGTTTTTAGCTTTTCCAGGTTTTTGGCGCGCCCTAATTTCTTCCCTTCAAAAACACCACCATATCCTCCGCCAATACGATATTGGCTGCGATATAATTTTCCTTTTTTCTCTAAAAATATTTTATCAGGATCGTTCAGCAGAAAATCATCTATGCCGGAAACATTTTCAGTAATGATAACTTTCCCTAATAAATAGTCTGTAAGCCCTTTGTATTTATCGTCAGTTTCCACCACATCTAACGCATTCAGCATCCCTTCCGGCAAAGAGTCTTTTGGCGCATTAAGAGTTTGATCAAACCGGTCCAGCAGAAAGAAATTGGCTTTTCCTTTTTTATTTTCATCCAAAAGTGAAACTGCTTTCAATGCAGCAGGCAGTGAATCCACCACATAGTAATTCAGGTAGGGCTCCAGCAAGCCTTCAACAGCCGGGCGATATTCTTCATTACAGGAAATAATATCGGAAAGGATCAATGCATCATTGCTCCAGTCATTATTCCTTTTTAAGAACTTGATGCTGTCAGGATAGCCTTCTAAATTATCCACTAAGGATTTCAACAAATCATGCTCATTTTTTTTAGCATCCAATAAACGCGTTTTCTCAATCATCCGGCTGCGCAAAGATTCAATATCCGTTTGTGCAGAAAGTATTTTTTGTTGCGTTTCTTCCTGATGTGCGATTAAATCTTCCAATTCCTGCTTTTGCTCCAATAGTTCATCTTCCAGTTCTGCCCTTTCTTTTTGCAGGCTTTCAGCCCTCAGCTTTCCATTAGCATTATCCTGTTCTAATTGGGTAATGGTGTGTTGTTGATTCTGAGCGGAGGTATCTGCTACCGCTAACTTTTTTTCAGACTCAAACTGGCTGCGTTGCCATTGTTGATATTCGCGCCTCACTTTTTCCAAAGACTCCTTTTTCTCTACATAGAATTGTTTTTTCTCCTCTAACCCTGTTCTCAGCTTCTCCAAAGCTTCATTCATAGAAACAAGCGTTTCTGTTTCATCCTGTGATTGCTTCTCTCCTGACGCAATCGCTTCATGTAACTGTTGTAATTTTTTATCTGCGCCGGAAAGAAATTCTTCCGATGATTTTTTCTGGCTCTGCAGATAAGTGAGCTGTTGCTCAGCCAATTTCTTGTCATTCTCACGGGTGCGAATCTGGTTAACTAAATCATTAAAAGCATGCTGCAACTCTTGAAGTGCTTTTTCTTTAGCAGTAAACTGTAATTTTTCCTGTTCAATAACAGCGTCGTCTTTTGCCAATTCAGCCTCTAACTGAATTTTTTTATCCTGCTCTGTCTGCAACTGCTCATTGAGATCATTGAACGTCTGATGAAATCCTTCTAATGAAGCCTTAGCCAATTCAATGCTTGCCTCACGGTATTTCTTTTTTATTTCATAATAACGTTCTGCTTTCCGCGCCTGGCTCTCTAATGTTTTCAGATTATTATTAATTTCAAACAACAGATCCTCAATCCTGTTGATATCCAGTTCAGTCGCTTCCAATTTAGAGAGTGCTTCTTTTCTTCTTGTTTTATAAATGGAGATTCCGGCAGCTTGCTCCAGCATCCTCCGGCGGCTATTATCCTTATCTTTGATGATATCATCCACCATTCCCAGCTCGATGATGGCATAAGAATCCGTGCTGACGCCGGTATCTAAAAATAAATTGTGAATATCTTTTAAACGGCATGCTACATCATTCAAACGGTATTCGCTTTCTCCGTTTTTAAAATATTTCCTGGTAACTGTGACTGTGGAAAATTCGGTGGGTAATAAATTCCTCGTATTTTCAAAAGTCAGTGAAACTTCAGCTAATCCGCTGGCAGAACGGCTTTTAGAGCCGTTAAAAATAAGCCCCGACATATTTTCAGAACGTAAAGCGCTGATTTTATGTTCCCCTATTACCCACCGAATGGAATCAATGATATTACTTTTCCCACAACCATTTGGTCCGATAACTCCTGTAACGCCTTCATCAAAACGCAATACCGTTTTGTCGGCAAAGCTTTTGAATCCCTTAATTTCCAATGTTTTTAATCGCACGGTTTTTCATTTTTAAAACTGTAAAATTACGATTACTCCTGCTTTTATGAACTTCCTGCAAGGTAAATACGGATGTAAATTACCTAAAACGCCCTACTTAAAAGGTTTGTTTTATGCACAAATGTGGAAAAGAAAAGAAGCAAGCCAAATTGAGAAGTTTGCTGAATATCTTTTTACCGCCATCCTTTCGGCGTAAAATTTGTTGTTTAGTGTACGGGACGGCAGGTTTGCCCGAATAATATTTTTAAAGTTCTTTTTTAAATCTATACTTAACATGAAGATTGCATATATCGCGTCGTTCCCACCAAGAGAATGTGGAATCGCCACTTTCACCCGGAATTTGATGCTTGCAATAGGTATCAATCTACATGGCGAGACTTCCTTGGATTCTCCTATTGTGATTGCCTTAAACGAAACAGAAAGAGCGTATGCATACCCTCCGGAGGTCAGGTTCATGATCAGGCAGGAAGGGCTTAAGGATTATTCAGCGGCTGCTGAATTTATCTCTCACAGTGGAGCTCAGGCCTGTATTTTGCAACATGAATTTGGCATTTATGGCGGGGAGAGCGGAATTTATATTCTCTCGTTATTACATAAGCTGACGATTCCGGTCATCGTTACCTTTCATACGGTATTAAGAGAACCCACTTATCTGCAGAAGAGTATCCTGTGTGGGATTGCCAGTCAAGCGAAAGCTGTAGTGGTTATGAGCCATAAAGCCGTTTCCTTTCTGGAAAACATTTACAATATTCCGGCTGATAAAATTCATCTGATTGAACATGGAGTTCCGAATATTCACCCCGAGGAGCTTTCACCCCCATCAGGTCTTCCGACATTATGTGTGGGACACCGTCTCCTGTTATCATTCGGATTACTGAGCCGGAATAAAGGTATTGAAACCGTCATCCGGGCTTTACCGGAAATAGTGAAATGGCATCCAGACGTCATCTATCTGGTTTTAGGCAAAACACATCCCGGAGTGATACGCGCTTCGGGAGAAGAATACCGCACTTTTCTACATCAGCTTGCTGCCGAGTTGGGAATGCAGGATCACGTATTTTTTATCAATGATTTTGTTGATGAAAAAGAATTGGTCAATTATTTATCTTATGTAGATATTTTCATTTCTCCGTACCTGAATGAAGCGCAAATAACCAGTGGCGCCTTATCCTACGCTATCGGCGCCGGTACAGCCTCCGTATCCACTCCATACTGGCATGCCCAGGAATTGCTGGCAGAAGGACGCGGATTGCTTTTTAATTTCAAGAATAGCAGGCAACTGGAAGAAAAGATCAACGGGTTGCTCGATAATCCTGATCAACTGAAAGGCTTACAGCAAAAAGCATGGGAATATGGGCAAAAGCATAGATGGCCCCAAGCCGGTAAGCAATATTTAAAATTGATTCAACAAATAACATCGGATGAAATGCTGACAGATATAGAAGAAAAAGCAATGGCTCTCCTTAATGACAAGACTACTCCATTCGATACCGTCAGGCTGCCTCCAGTCAATCTTGCCCACATCTTACGGCTGACGGATGATACGGGTATTTTACAACATGCCATGTATGGCATCCCTAATCTGAAGGAAGGATATTGTCTGGATGATAATGCACGCGCCATCATGCTGGCCACAATGGCTTTCCGGCACCTTAAAAATTATGATGCACTAAAGTTGCTCCCGGTATATCTGAGTTTTCTGCATTATATGCAGCGGGAGGACGGGCTTTTCGGGAATTTCCTCAATTTTAAACGGGAATATATGGATGATATAGGTTCGGAAGATGCTTTCGGACGGGCAATTTGGGCTTTGGGGTTCCTGATACATTATGCTCCCAACAGCGCCTTCAGGGAATTCGGACTGGAAGCGTTTCGCCGCTCAGAGGCCCATTTCGTCAATCTGCATCATCTACGCGGCATTGCCAATACGATCATCGGCATTGCCCACTATTTATCCTGCTTCCCCGCTGATGAGAACACTTTGCACAATCTCCACGTACTTACCGGCAAACTGAAAGAAGCCTACCGTTCGACTGCTTCTAAAGAGTGGCATTGGTTTGAAGAAAAGTTAATTTACGATAACAGCATCTTGCCGTTAGCCCTGCTGCATGCGTATGAAGTGACCGGTGACATCCATGCCAGACAGATAGCCATAGAAAGCCTTCAGTTCCTGGAAGAGATTTGCTTCAGGCGGTCGTGGTTTTCCCCGGTGGGAAACGGGGGCTGGTATAGCAAAGGAAAAGATATTCCGCTTTTCGACCAGCAGGCATTGGAAACAATGGGCATGGTATTATTATACGAGCGGATTTACCATATCAGTGGAAAGCCGATCTGGCTTCATAAGATGTATCATTGTCATGCCTGGTTTTTAGGTGAAAACGAGCTGCATATTCCGCTGTTTGATACGGAAACGCAAGGATGTTGCGATGGGCTTCAAGAGCAGGGGCTTAATCGTAATCAAGGCGCCGAAAGCACACTGGCCTACTGGATATCTCATCTTACGGTGATGAAAGCACAGGAAGCAGATATTGATCATTTCACTTCGCAACATTTGCCCCCTAAAAAGGTATTGGCATGAAGGTGGCTGTATTAAGTCCTGTGGCGTGGCGTACTCCGCCCCGTCATTACGGTCCATGGGAACAGATGGCTTCCAATGTGGCGGAAGGCCTTGCGAAAAAAGGCATAGAGGTGACTTTATTCGGAACAAAAGATTCCCTAACGGAAGGAAAGCTGGAAGCTATTATTCCCACCGGATATGAAGAAGATAAAAATACTGATCCTAAAGTAGCGGAATATATGCATATCAGCTACCTGATGGAAAAGGCGCATGAATTTGATATCATACACAATCATTTTGATTTCATGCCGCTGACTTATTCGCGATTGATAAAAACCCCAATGGTTACCACCATTCATGGATTTTCGTCGTCAAAGATTATCCCGATTTACAAGCGGTTCAATGATATTAACAATTACGTTTCCATTAGCTATAGCGATAGGAACGCAGCACTTAGCTAT
>SCQV01000421.1 GCA_004299085.1 Chitinophagaceae bacterium
ACGCTTAATAAAAAGAAAGACCATGCAATAAGAAAAAATTTTGCAGGTCTATACCCTTTAAAGGCAAGATACGCCCCGATGCCCCAAAGAGTAAAACTTCCTATAAAGGCAATTAAATCAATCAATACATAGCTAATATTATAAAAGCCCGCTAAGGTTAATAAAATATTGATACAATCTATAACGATAAACCCGGATAATATTTTATCTACTAAAGGAGTATTTTTTGATGTATTTAGGAATACCCGTACAAACAAAATTGAGGCTATCGCGGAAAGAGCGCCAGACCAATTAATGCTTTGAAGAGTAATAAATGGAACCTTGCTCCAGATATAATTATATCCATAACCACCTAAGCATGCCTGAGCAAAACCAACAAAGAAAATAAAAATAATATAATATATATAACTAACGTCCTTTACACTAAGATAAATAAAAAGATTATAAAAAATCATGATTACAATAATCCCTAAATAAATTCCAAATATTAGTTTATCGTTGCTTATATCTTCAAAAATATTATCTTCAGTACCAACAAACACGGGAACAACGATTTGTCCTGCACTTTTTATACGCATATAAATAGTAGAAGAACTATTGGGAGCAATGGGAACACTAAAAACATTATATTGCGTACGGTATTTATGCGATGACACGCGAATCAAATTTCCCCTATCCTCATAAGCATAATTCCCATGATTATCAATAGGGTAATATAATCTAACATAATTTAAGTTAGATTCTTTCAGATCAACTGCTATTTGAGGTTGATTTGTTCCATTGAACAATGTAAATTTTATCCAAACCGTAGTCTTTGTTGTCCCTAAATTAGGTATAGCATGAATTGGAGTTCTAAATGCATTAACAGTTTTTATTTTTTCAAATGGCAAATTTCCAGTCGCATCCGAGAATATTAAAAGATGTTGACGATTTAATAATGCAGTATATTGATTATTAATAAATACCGTATCGGTGACAGCAAATGCGAACGATGGCATTAACAGCAATGGTACTATGACATACATCAATTTCATACACTCATCTGATATAATTCTGGTGGTAGTTTATTAATAATATCTTCTGCAGGGATTTGAAGATTATAATTGGCTTCTATTTCTCCTCTTGGCCCCTTTTCGATGACTTTTTTTATCGGGTTTTTTCTGAAGTCAAATATCCTTTTCCTTTCATCCTCCTCTGCACCAAGCAATTGCAAAGGATCATCAATAATAAGCGCTGTTGCTATTAAATCTTCCTTAGGATAATAAAATATTCCGTTAATGCCCAATGTTCTCACTATGTGAAAGCCTATTCTAAGTGAATTGTTACAGGTAGCCTGCGAAGCAAAAGCAAATAGGGACCCTAATCGTAATTGATCAATAATTGCCACACCTGCCCGCATAAGGAAAATACTTCCAATTCCATAACCGGCCACTTCCCTTGAATTCCATAATCCACAATATTCACCGGTTCGGTAAATGGCCTTTTCTTTTACAAAATGCTTTATTCGGGGATCTAATTTACCTATTGCAGGAACAACCGGAATTGGTAATGATCCACCATCAAGTTGTATTCTTCCGCCTCCCAATGCTCTGCCATCATCCGCATTTTCCACAAAAATAATATAGCTATAGGGTTCATTCATCCAATCCACATTGGCTGAAGTTACCTGCGTTACACCATAAGATTCCAACACTTTGTGATGTCCTTCTACATATCGTTGGCAATCTTCCCGGTTCTTATCTGCCCTGAAAACTTTTACGTTCACCCTTTTCAGATTATTATCCATTATCTATAGCGTATCAGCCTTAACAATTTCTTCCACATCCACATAAAATCTTCCTGAATGTGTGTGTTCTCCTAACAGTACCTTCCTGCTTATT
>SCQV01000422.1 GCA_004299085.1 Chitinophagaceae bacterium
GCCTAAATCAATGATCTCTCCTGTTTTGGAAATACCCTGTCCGAAGATAATATCAAACTCGGCCTGCCGGAACGGCGGCGCTACTTTGTTTTTTACCACCTTCACTTTTACATGATTGCCTATGGAGTTATCGCCGTCTTTGATCTGGCTCATCCGCCGGATATCCAGCCTTACAGAAGAATAAAACTTCAGTGCATTACCACCGGTGGTAGTTTCCGGATTGCCAAACATAATGCCTATCTTTTCGCGCAACTGATTGATGAAAATACAGCAACTGTTTGTTTTGCTGATGGTGGCAGTCAGCTTACGCAATGCCTGGCTCATCAACCGCGCTTGCAATCCCATTTTGCTGTCGCCCATCTCACCTTCCAGTTCGGCTTTCGGAACCAGTGCCGCCACGGAATCAATGACTACCACATCCAAAGCCCCGGAAAGTATCAGCCGGTCAGCTATTTCAAGAGCCTGTTCCCCATAGTCGGGTTGGGATATAAGCAGGTTATCAATGTCCACGCCTAATTTCTGCGCATACGTCACATCGAAGGCATGCTCTGCATCTATAATAGCGCACATACCGCCTTTTTTCTGCGCTTCGGCAATGACATGGATGGCGATAGTTGTTTTACCGGAAGATTCGGGACCGTATATTTCAACAACACGCCCGCGCGGTAAACCACCGATCCCCAACGCAGCATCTAATCCAATGGAGCCGGTGGAGATTACTTCTATCTGATGGTCGGCCTTCTCATTCATCATCATCACCGAGCCCTTGCCAAAATCTTTTTTGATTTTATCCATCGTCAGTTGAAGTGCCTTCAACTTTTCAGTATTTGCCTTTCCGTTTTCCTTTTCTTTTTCTTTGACGGTTTCAGTTTCTTTTGCCATGATAGTACACTTTATGCTTTTTACAAAAATAGGGGATATTTTCCCTTTTCCAATTTTTTTAGCAAATTAAATTTTCATGTCCAGAAATATCTCTTTATACACTAATCCACGAATAAATTCACAGATGGGAAAAAACATTCGTGCCTGCCCGTTCTGTCAGGCGGGCATTCGTGGTTGAGATTTTCCTCCATAAATTTTTTCTGCCTATTTGAGCAGAAAACAGGATTTTTGCAAAATATGGATTCTGTCCACAACGAAGTGATTATCATTCCTTGCCCTGCTGGAAAGCAGGTTTACTTTGCATCCGATTTCCATTTGGGCGCCCCCGATAAGGTCTCCAGCCTTCAACGGGAACGCCTTATTGTACAATGGCTTCAGGAGGCAGAAAAAGATGCTGCCCATATTTTTTTAGTAGGCGATTTATTCGATTTCTGGTTTGAGTATAAAAAAGTAATTCCGAAAGGTTATACGCGATTGCTGGGAAAATTGGCAGAGCTCACAGACAAAAATATTCCCGTTACCGCATTTATCGGAAATCATGATATGTGGATGAACGGATATTTTGAACAAGAGCTGAACATACCGGTGTATCATCATCCGCAAATATTTATGATAGGAAATAAAAAATTTCTGATTGGGCATGGAGATGGATTAGGGCCGGGCGATCATCGCTATAAAATGCTGAAAAAAATATTGAGAAGCAGATTATCACGCAAACTTTTTGCAGCGCTACATCCGCAATGGGGCATCGGCCTGGCCAATCAATTCAGCCGAAGGAGTCGCATTATGACCGAAGAAAATACTTTTTTGGGTGAAGAAAAAGAATGGCTTATCCAATATTCTAAAGAAAAATTACAACAGGAACATGTTGATTATTTTATTTTCGGACACCGCCATTTACCATTGGATATTGATTTAGGAAATAACAGTCATTATAT
Source organism: Chitinophagaceae bacterium (assembly GCA_004299085.1). Classification (GTDB taxonomy): domain Bacteria; phylum Bacteroidota; class Bacteroidia; order Chitinophagales; family Chitinophagaceae; genus FW021-bin31. Next base: position 1,821 of record SCQV01000422.1, read on the forward strand.
CAATCTCGGCGACTGGATTCGTTATTTTACCTACGGCGTTTTTGACGGACAAGAAATGAAGTTATGTTATTATAAGAAAGAGGATAAAATTAAACAAATCGGTAACCAATAACTGAAAGATACTCCATATCATCTCCCTATATGCCCCCTGTTTAAAGCGCACTTAGTCGTGTGTAAGGGTATAATAACCTCATGGACTTGACACAAAAGCGCCTATTAAAAGTAAAAGGCAGTTAAAAAATCATCCGGTAATTCAGCTTGGCCGATTTATGCTTAATTTTGACCATTATTTCAAGATTTAAAATTAATATTCATGGATTATCGAATTGAACATGATACCTTAGGTGATGTAAAAGTTCCCGCAAATGCCTACTGGGGAGCACAAACAGAACGTTCTATAGAAAATTTTAAGATCGCTCAGGACATCAATAAAATGCCGAAGGAGATCATTCATGCATTTGCTTACCTTAAAAAGGCGGCTGCACTTACCAATGTAGATGCAGGTGTTTTACCCAAAGAAAAAGCTGAACTCATTGCTAAGGTGTGTGATGAAATTCTGAACAGGCAATTAGCTGATCAGTTTCCTTTAGTAGTGTGGCAAACCGGTTCAGGTACCCAATCCAATATGAATGTGAATGAAGTCATTGCCAACCGCGCACATGTATTAAATGGCGGTAAGCTGACAGACAAACCTAAAATAATGCATCCGAACGATGATGTGAATAAATCACAATCATCCAATGATACATTTCCTACGGCCATGCACATTGCTGCGTATAAAATGCTGGTGGAAATAACCATTCCCGGCTTGGAAAAATTACGCGATACACTGACTGCCAAATCCAAAGCGTATATGCAGGTGGTGAAGATCGGACGCACGCATTTTATGGATGCGACACCGCTTACCTTAGGACAGGAGATCAGCGGATATGCTGCACAGCTTACTCATGGCATCAGAGCCATTAAAAATACCCTGCCACATTTGAGCGAGCTTGCATTGGGTGGAACAGCCGTAGGCACCGGCATTAACACACCGCCAGATTATGCAAAAAATGTGGCAAAAAAAATAGCAGAGCTTACACAGCTTCCTTTTATTACAGCAGAAAATAAATTTGAATCTCTGGCAGCGCATGATGCCATAGTGGAAGCACACGGTGCCTTGAAGACCGTTGCAGTCAGCCTCATGAAAATTGCCAATGACATCCGCATGTTGTCTTCGGGACCACGATGTGGCATCGGGGAAATTAGTATTCCAGCCAACGAGCCCGGATCATCTATCATGCCCGGAAAAGTAAATCCGACACAATGCGAGGCTATGACGATGGTAGCTTGCCAGGTGTTGGGAAACGATGTAGCCATCAACGTGGGTGGGGCGACAGGACAATTTGAATTGAATGTGTTTAAGCCGATGATCATTTATAACTTCCTTCACAGTGCCCGTCTGATTGGTGAAGTGGCTGTATCTTTCAATGATAATTGCGCCGTGGGAATTGAGCCGGTGGAAGTAAATATCAAAAAGAATTTAGACAATTCCCTGATGCTGGTAACGGCATTAAATACAAAGATCGGTTATTACAAAGCGGCCGAGATAGCTCAGAAAGCGCATCAGCAACATAAAACGCTGAAAGAAATGGCGGTAGAATTAGGCTATCTTACACCCGTCCAATTTGACGAATGGGTGGACGCCAAAAAGATGGTGGGAAAAATTGAATAGTTAGAGAGATAGTGATTAACAAAACCCCGAAGGCTGCCGGTAGGCAGGGGTGACAAGATTGTAAAAGTTCCAATATGATAAAAGATTCCTCCGTTCTCGCTGACGATTATCTGGCAACACTTGCCCATGAATTCGGTACGCCTTTATATGTATATCACGCAGAAAGAATAGAAAAGCAATATCATCGTCTGCAACAAGCTTTCAGCAATTCTAAGGTCCGCTTTTTTTATGCCTGCAAAGCTTTAACCAACATCAATATCCTGAGGCTGATGAAGCAATTAGGCTCGGGGCTGGATACCGTTTCCATTCAGGAAGTAAAGCTGGGATTGATGGCAGGTTTCGATCCGCAAGACATTAATTTTACACCGAATGGCGTTTCGTTAGATGAGATCACCGCTGCCAGAGAATTGGGTGTGCGTATTAATATTGATAATCTTTCCATTCTTGAACAATTCGGCAAAAAATTCGGCAACAGCTATCCTGTCAGCATCCGTCTGAAGCCGCATATTATGGCAGGAGGCAATTTAAAAATATCCACCGGTCACGCGGACAGCAAGTTCGGTATTTCCATCCATCAGATCAGTCAGATTGAACGGGTCGTGAAAAATACAGATCTGCACGTTAACGGATTGCATATACATACCGGTTCGGAAATCAAGGAGGTGGAAGTATTTCTCCAAGTGGCGGAGATCATGTTTGAAATGGCAGGACATTTTAATCAGCTCGACTTCCTCGACTTAGGTAGTGGCTTTAAGGTGCCGTACAAGCCCGGTGATCCTGAAACGGATATAGAACATGTAGGAGAAAGTATCTCTGCCGCATTTAATGCTTTCAGTAAAAAATATAAACACTCTTTGGAATTATGGTTTGAGCCGGGTAAATTTCTCGTCAGCGAAGCAGGATATTTTATTGTGAAAGCGAATGTCATTAAGACTACCCCGACTACGGTTTTTGTTGGAGTAGATTCGGGTTTCAACCACCTGATTCGTCCTATGTTTTATAATGCTTTTCATCTAATCAGAAATATTTCAAATCCGCATGGCCTGGAAAAAAATTATGCGGTAGTCGGTAATATATGCGAAACAGATACCTTCGGATGGGATAGAAAAATAAATGAAGTTCGTGAAGGTGATTTCCTGGCGATGTATAATGCCGGCGCTTATGGATTCGAGATGTCTTCCAATTTCAATTCGCGTCTAAAGCCGGCAGAAGTGCTGATAAAAGATGGTAAAGCACATCTGATCAGAACAAGAGATACAATGGACGACCTGCTAAGGCATCAGATTGAAGTCTTATAAATGAGA
>SCQV01000423.1 GCA_004299085.1 Chitinophagaceae bacterium
AGGCCTATCCGTGAACTTCGGTATCTCTCATCGCATCTTGTCATTTATCTTCCGATGCGCCTGTGCCGGATGTGGGCGGAGGAGACAGTCACCTGGTGGATGCACTGCTGGAAAAAGGTTTTACCAATATATGGGTTTTAGATATTTCGGATCAGGCGCTGGAAAGAGCAAAGATACGGCTGGGCAGGAGGCAGGAAGGCACAGCTTGTGCATTGGGTAAGCTGTAGCATCCTTGAGTTTGAGCCTTCCATAAAATTTGAGCTGTGGCACGATCGAGCTGCCTTTCATTTTCTTCATGGTGAAGATGAGATCACCCGTTATATTACCCTCGCTGATAAAAGCATCGCCAACAACGGAAATCTGATTATATCCACCTTTTCGAATGAAGGCCCGCCCAAGTGCAGTGGACTGGATGTACGCCGGTATTCTGAAGAATCATTATCTGAACGGTTTTCACCACTTTTTCAAAAGACAGCATGTTTCACAGAAAATCATACGACACCTTTTAATCCCAGATTTTGCAGTTGGCTGCAAAATCTGCCCAAAGGGTCAGACAAACTTCGTTTCGTCTGACCCAGACCGAAGCGTCTGGGCTGACGAATGCCTAAAAAGGGCATTGTCTGGTGAGCGACGATGAATGTCGCCACACCGACTGAAACGTCGGCGGTTAACCTCTTACGGAGTCTGATACTCGTCAGACCTGACAAAAATCCTACGGATTTTTCGTCAGCCGGAGGCAACTTTTTCTACTGAAAAATTTGGGATAAATCATAAGAATCTGCGCCTGCCTGCCAAAGGCAAATGCAGGCTCCATTCTTTAAACTTTTATTATTGCGGATAATCATTATTATTTTTGCCAAAATATTGTAAAATTTGTCAACAAGCATTTTTAAAAAGGAAGGAAGTTTATTATTTTATATATGCTTCCTGATTTACTTTATCCTATCGGGATTTTTGACTATTGTCATACCAAAAGCCGAATCCTTTATTTGGATCAATCACTGGAGATCATTTCCTGCTGATATTTTTTTTAGTATGATTACTTATTGTGGCAATGGGTTTTTCATTACTTTTCTCGTCCTTCTTTTTTTTATTTTAAAATTAAAGAAGACAGCTATTCTGATAGCGGCCGGCTATATTGTATCGGGGCTTATTGCGCTGTGGCTAAAGCATTATTTCAATTTTCCCCGGCCCGCGGGCTATTTCTCTGATCCCGATCTGGTAAGGTCAGCCCCGTGGGTCACGCTGTATCATCAATATTCTTTTCCTTCAGGACATACTATTTCTGTATTTACTACAGCAGTCATTATTTCCCTGTTTTTCCGAGAAAAAAAATGGATTGCGGTACTCTGCTTTGCCATTGCATGTCTCACTGCTTACTCAAGAGTTTATCTCGGAGAACATTTTATCATGGATACATGGATGGGGTCTTTAATCGGTGTCCTCACCGGAACCTGTTGCTTTCTCGTTCAACAGCGTATTTTGAAAAAGAAGAATGATTATCCGAAGGGAGGCAGGTTAGGAAAATAAAAGGAACTTACATTTTTGTTCTGTATATAAAAGCAGGCGGCATATTCAACAGGCAAAATTCAAGCTTGCAATTGCCGAATGATTTTCCAATTCTATTATAATCAAAAAGCAAGTATTGGTATTGCAGATATACTCCGGTATCTTTTAGCTTGGCCTTGATATCCTTGTAAATCTTATTCTTAAATCCCTTTGCCATATTGGCCAGGGGCAGGCTGGAAATAACCACATCAAAATAATCATCTTTCAGCAAGTTAAGATTGGATACATTTTCCGCCTTGATGATGAGCCTATCATCATGAATATTCTTTAATGAATCAATGAAAGTCGAATTATTTTCATAGGAATATAAAACGGAATTGTCAGACATCCTGCTTAATACTTCCCTGGTAATGACGCCCGTTCCGGCGCCGAGTTCTAAAATAGCAATCTCGTGATCGAAGTCAATATCTTTTATAATCTTTTTCACTAAAAAACTACTGCTGGGAACCATGCTCCCCACGTTTTTAAAGCTTTTAACCGCTGCAATTGCATATTTGACATTATTCATTCTACTGGTCATCTTTTGGCAAAGGTCAGCCATAATTCTGAAAAAAATTTGAAAAAATATTATGAACGGTGCCGTTGGCTCTCCAATAAACGACTTGAAAACCATAGATCAACGATTCCGGCATGAAGCCGGAATCGTAAATGATAAACACCCTAAATAATGACTAAAAAAAATAATCTCAAAAATTTACAGGCACAGCCTGTCCTTTATTAGTGTCCCACCAAATGGGCGTGCCGCCATTATCGGGGCCGCCAAGGGTGGACACTGCAGCCGTCACAGCGGCTTTATTACTATTGTATTCGCTGGATGGATATTGCAGCCGGCGAATTTGCAATGCGGTGCTGATAGTGCCGCCGCTGTTATTTACCACTACAGGGAAAAGCCTTGGATATCCGGTACGGCGGTATTCCGTCCAGGCCTCATCCCCTCCGCAGGGAAACATCGCTATCCATTTTTGGGTAATGATGCGCTCCAGGTTTCGTTCTTTGGTAGCACCCGGATTCCAGGCAATATGGACGGTTGATATGGCATTGATGCTTGCATTGGGTACACTCGCATCCGGCGTTAAGGGATCTGTATAATTAGCCTGCGTGCTGGTGTTATCACTGAGATAATTGCCGGTGGTGGCCCCCCATTGCTGCATAGAAGCGACGACCCCGGTTTCATAATCGGTCTGTGGATTTTCAGTTGTCCAACCTCTCAATGCGGCTTCTGCCCTTAAGAACCAGACTTCTGCCGCATTCATTAATATCATATTGGTAAATTCCTGGATGGTATTAAAATTGGGCGTGGAATATCCGTTGTACATGGGCTTTCCACCAACAGGAGTTCCCGCTCTGATCCCCACGTATTGGCCCGCGATGCTCGAAGGGCTGGTTGCAGCAGCCACCATGATGGGCATCCGGGGATCATGATATCCATTCAGATAGGAAGTCATCGAAGCACCTACGGATAAATCCGTCCAACTGGTTCCAATCCACCAAATCGGGTTATGATAACCGTAACCGGAGATAGTGGCATTGTCTGAATTGGTCGTCATGACTCCACCTGCACTTGGGTCAAGCGCTTTCAGAGTCTGTGCTTCCGCCAAAGCAGGATCAATGTTGGAAAGATGCATCGCCAATCTCAACCTTAATGAATTGGCATACTTTAGCCATTCTGTATAATCCCCGCCGTAAATCATATCAAATTTCGCAAAAGGCTTAGCCCCCGGATTAGCTTTAATATATGCCTGCAGGTTGCTAACAGCCGTATCCAATTGCAAAAAGAATAATTTATACACATCCTCCTGGGAATCATAAGCCGTAGTGGAACCCTGCCCTACTTTGCTGTAAGGGATAGGCCCATAAAGGTCCGTAACCCTGTCCATAGCCTGAACCTGTAAAACCAATGCAATCGCCCAGAAATCAGGAGCTGAGGAACGAGTACCTTTGGAGGCAATCGTACTCACCGGCCCCATTACCTGGCCATACGCCATGGAATAAATATCGGAATTCCAACCATCCACTAATGCGTAGCTTTGGTTGTTGATGTTGCCACGAAAGGGATCGGGGGACATATAATATCCGGAATAGCAATCTGCATTCAGATTCTGAGTGAGCTGGTAATCTCCTTCTTCACCGAATATATGTTGTTGAATACCCGGAAAATACAATCCAATGTTATTAAAATCCGGCAATAATTCTTTGTTGGTAACACCACTCGGATCCGTATTCATGGATTCGAACTGCTTAGTACATCCGCTTGCAAAGACAAGCCATGCAGCCAGCAGGGCAAAAGCGCACGGAATCTTAAGCCCTTTTGATTTAGCTGAAATATTCATTAGCTTTTTCATTATGAATAATTTTAAGTTTCAAAATTTAAAATGTAACATTGAGTTGGGCGCCCACATTCCTTGTGGTAGGCTGAGTGAAAACGTCCACGCCTGACATTCCGTTGCTGGTTGACATGGTAAGTTCCGGATCATAGGGAGCCTTTTTATAGAAATAAAAAAGGTTATTTCCTATCAATGACAACCTTAAGCTTTTAATAAAGCCATTTCTAATTGGAAAATCATAACCTAAAGATACCTGTCTCAGCCTGACAACCGTGGCGCTATATATGTATGCTTCTGCAATACCGGAGCGTCCGCCGATGGTGGAATACCATTGTTGCGGGTTTACGCTGGTAACCGTATTCCCGTTGGGATCAACGCCGTTAATGGGCACACTTCCTTTATCACGAGCCTGTCCGGTTGCTAAAGATACGCCATAACTGTCCATCATCATTTGAGTCATTGACAATACCTGGCCGCCGAATTTCCCATCTATCAGGAAGGAAAGATCAAAGCTTTTATAATTAAAATCATTGCTCCATCCCATTTGCCACTTAGGATTGGCATTTCCCACTTTTACAAAAGTGTTGTTATTAATTGGTTGATCGCTGCTGTTTAACATGATAGCTCCGCTCTTAGGATCCCTTTCAAATTTAACCCCATAAATGTCGCCCCAGGAACCACCTTTCACTAAAGCGGATCCATAAGCATTTGGCGAGGGAGCGGTTAACCAGATAGGAGCATCGGGCGC
>SCQV01000424.1 GCA_004299085.1 Chitinophagaceae bacterium
TCGAATACTGTGTCCCCGTAGGGACTCGAACCCTAGACCCGCTGATTAAGAGTCAGCTGCTCTACCAACTGAGCTACGGAGACGAAAAACGGTGCAAACTTACGGTAAAAACCTTTTCAGGCAAAGAAATTATTGATTTCGGAAAACCGATTGACCCTGTTCCTTTGGTCAGGTGGGGGTTGAAGACTTCCGATCCGGAGGTACTTTTTAAATCAAAAATCGTTAATCAGCAATCCTACGTCTAAGCGACATTCATTTCTCAATGTGAGGCATAATGGTACAATACCGGTATATGGTTTCCCACCTTTTCGCTGATAGTATAATAACCTTTACCTGATTTTGCCCAGGCGATAGATTCTCCCTGGTATTCTTTCACATAATCTAATCTTTGCGGTTGTTGTTGCAGGCAGTGAGCAATGCTTTCTCCCTGTTTCCTGGTCCAATAAAATACATTGTCGTAATTCTTAATTAGAATCTGTTTCCCATCGGCAGTAATATCTGCAGCCGTTACTGTGCTGACAGGTAATGTTCCTAATTTGACCGTGGTGGTTGCTTCATGAATATTTTGGGGATAACGCGCTACGTATAATCCTGCAACGGTATCTTTAGTGATAATGTAAATATCTTTAGTCCACGGATCTACGATTAACGCTTCTGCATTATGCGGGCCATCAGGATATAACAGGTTAATGACATCAAAATGATCAACAGTGGAATCTTTCCATTGTGCCGGATCCGGTTCAGGTTCAATAAATCTGTAAACAGTTATATAAGGAAATATCCGCAGGTTATCGCCGATATCTCCCAGGTAAATATAGTATTTTCCCTGTTCAGGTCCCGGGCCTCCTGCCATATCTTCCCAATCTCTGTCGAACACCCCGGCAAGATATTTTGTCCCCAGCAAGTATCCCAGAGTGTCCAGGAGATAAATGGCATTTTTATTCCCGCTGTCTTCTTCTCCCCATAAAGTAGCTTCATCCGGAGCGGAGGAAATAATTAATCCGGATAACTCTTTTAAATTATCATCTTTCAGCCAGGCCGTATCCGATAAATAAAATTGCGGACTCACCGGCAATTGATCTGTTGGATATGACGCACTAAAAACCGTATCTTTAGGCAGGGACGTCAATACTGGCTTATCTTTTTTACCACAGGCAAAAGCAGGTAATAAAAAAATAACTATAATAATAGTTTTTAATAAAGCAGGAAAAAAAGAATCCGTTTTTATCATGATCGCATGGATTGTGAAAGGCCGGTAAAATAAGGCAGGCTGTGGGGAAAGCAACGGATAAGTTGGTAAACTGGTTTATTTTCTTTGTAAAAGTGGCTATTGCCTTCAAAATCGTTTTAACCAAACCGGTATTTTTTCGTAAGTTTGGATCAGTTTAATATTAAAATTATGGAGCAGGCATATATTGTGGCAGGATATCGTACCGCAGTAGGGAAAGCGCCCCGCGGAAAACTTCACTTTTACCGGCCGGATGATCTGGCAGTGGAAGTGATTAAAGGGCTTTTAAAATCCGTTCCCCGGCTCGATCCTCAATTAGTGGAGGATGTGATTGTGGGAAATGCCGTTCCAGAGGCTGAGCAGGGTTTACAGGTCGGCAGGCTGATTGCGCTTCGCGCTATTGGCGAACATACGCCCGGCATGACGGTAAACCGTTATTGTGCTTCCGGATTGGAAACTATTGCCATAGCCGGCGCCAAGATCAACCAGGGTATGGCAGATTGTATTATCGCAGGCGGAACGGAAAGCATGAGCCTGGTGCCGACAGTTGGCTGGAAAACTGTCCCCAGCTACGAAGTCGCAGCGGTGCATCCTGATTATTATATCAGCATGGGATTAACGGCTGAGGCGGTTGCTAAGGAATTTAACGTCACCCGCGAAGATCAGGATGCCTTTGCTTTCCGGTCTCATCAAAGAGCCTTGAATGCCATTAAAGAAGGATATTTTAAAAGCGGCATTTTGCCCGTTAACGTGGAAGAAGTGTATGTAGAAGATGGTAAGAAAAAGACCCGTTCATACATCATGGATACGGATGAAGGGCCCAGACCGGATACTTCTCCCGAAGTCCTGGCAAAGCTTAAACCGGTATTTGCAAACGGCGGGACGGTAACCGCCGGTAATTCTTCACAAACTTCAGACGGCGCTGCTTTTGTAATAGTGATGAGCGAATCATTGATGAAAAAGCTTGGGCTGGAACCTATCGGCAGAATTGTTTCCTGCGCGGTGGCCGGCGTGCATCCGCGTATCATGGGAATGGGGCCGGCAGAAGCCGTCCCGAAAGCATTGAAAAAAGCAGGAATGAACTTGAATGACATTGATCTGGTTGAATTAAATGAAGCATTCGCATCACAATCCGTCGCCGTCATTAGAAAATTGGAATTAAATCCTGATTTAGTGAATATTAACGGTGGGGCAATTGCGTTAGGCCATCCGCTGGGCTGTACCGGATGTAAGCTTACCGTCCAGATTCTCAATGATTTGGGAAGGCTTCACAAAAGATACGGCATAGTTACTGCCTGCGTCGGAGGCGGTCAGGGAATAGCCGGCGTGATTGAAAGATTTTAACATTGCTTTGAAATAAACAATCCTGTTCATTTGTGAAGTATTGAATTACCTTTGCCGCATGAACAGGTGGATACTTTGACAACGAAACGAACCATCTTACATAAAATAGCCTGGGGCTTCATGGTGGCGGTTTTTTTCTTTGCCGCCACTCCACATACTTTTGTACATAATGTTTTAGAAGATCACCGGGATACGATAGATGGCATCCACAAGCATCCCGGGGTAAGTGATGTACATATTCACTGCGAATTTCTTCGCGTATCTCTTTCACCTACTTTGCCCGGGCATCCGCCTGTATATCATTTTGTTTCCCACGAATTTCATATCCATTTTCTTGCGCCCGTTATTTCTTTAACGAAATATTATTTCTTTCATTATTATCTTCGCGGGCCTCCTGAAATGGCGTAAGGCGAATAAATTCTTTTGCCTTCACTCTTCAAAAAACCGATTTCTACTTTTTTAGTTTAACAAGTGTATGCCATGAGTGTATTTATCCCGCACAAACAGGATAAAGACGTACAAAGTGTACCACAATCACCATCAGGATTTTTATATGAAACACAGACTGATCATATTCATCTTATTTCTCCCAGCATTCTTTTTAATAAGCTTTGCAGCTTTCGCGTATAAGGATGTTAACAGCTCTCTCTCAGGAGCGATTACAGATGCCAAAACGAACGAACCGTTGACAGGCGTAACTGTTTATCTCCCCGATATGAAAACAGGGGCGGTTACTGATATAAACGGCCGTTTTAAAGTGGGCCATTTGCCTTCGGGAAATTTTACCGTAACAGTGAGTTTTTTAGGTTATAAAACAATTTCAGCGCAGGTATTCATTAAAGGAGCTACGCAGCATAATTTTGAAATGGATGTTTCTACCATCGAACAGAATGAGGTAGTCGTTACAGGCGTGTCAAAAGCTACACAAATTAATCGCAGCCCTATTCCCATTATAGCCATCAATAAACGTTACATTTTGCAAAACCTGCATACCAATATCATTGATGCTATTGCTAATGTGCCGGGAGTAAGCGCTCTCACCACGGGGCCGAATGTATCCAAACCCTTTATCCACGGATTAGGTTACAACCGTGTGCTGACATTATATGACGGCATGCGCCAGGAAGAGCAGCAGTGGGGTGATGAGCATGGAATTGGAGTAGATGAATACAGCATTGACCACGTGGAAGTGATTGAGGGGCCTGCAAGCCTGGAATACGGATCAGGTGCGCTGGCAGGAGTGATTAATTTAATTCCAACTCCACCCGCCCCGGATGGAAAGATAATAGGAAACGTGATGGGAGAATACCAGACCAATAACGGACTAATTGGCGGCTCAGCTATGTTGTCGGGCAACAGAAACGGGTTTTATTGGTTAGGACGCTTATCTCATAAAAGCGCCAAAAACTACCGGGATAAAATTGACGGATGGGTGTATGGGACTAATTATAAAGAAAATGACGCTACTGCAGATTTTGGCTTTAATGGGGGATGGGGATATTCTCACTGGGATCTCACCTTATATGATGACTTGCAGGCGATTCCCGATGGGAGCAGGGATTCAGTCTCCAG
>SCQV01000425.1 GCA_004299085.1 Chitinophagaceae bacterium
GTTCCCATGAGTTGATATGCCATATTTCTTGAAAATCCAACTGTTTCTATGGCATGCCATGCAGGGCCGGCTGTTGCAGAAAAAGCAATCCGTTTAGAAATAAAATATTATGGGCCGATTTTAATACTATAAATGGCGGCATTGTTATTTTGCCTGCCTTCGTTGGAAATAATATATACCTTGTTTCCGAAAAAGCTGTTCGCATCTGCTGCAAATAACGCCTGCAACCTATGCTCACTTAAGAAGGTGCATCAATACTTAACCCGTATCCCACATTATCGGCTATATTGGCCAACTCTTTTTGTCCAACGTCAACATTTACCGTTATTCTTAATGACATGAACCGGTTAAATTGCCCGAAAGAATTGATGGCCAATAATAAAAGCGGAAGAATGAACAAATATTTCATGCGGCGAAGTACTTTTTATAAAGACAAATAAAATATGCAAAACGCTGTACGAAAGAAAAAAACTTTGAATGATAAAGAAAAAGGAGTACAGCCTGACAGGATAGCTACTAAAATTAACGCGAGTTACCATGGTTAGTTGATACCTACTTATATACATTCGTAGGGCAAATATCTCTTTTATAACCTCTTTAGTATTCAAAGTCTTTTTAGTGCGTAAGAGCCTTATTATTATTGAGAAAGCCTATTTGCCTTAGCCGGGCTTTATAAATCACATATTCAGGAATTACAAAATGCTTATTTTCTATCAGTACATAAAAAAAGTTTATTTGATCCATCCCCTTTATCATTGTGTGAGGGTCAAAATCAGTATCTTTCTGTGGCAGTTCCGTCATTATATCTTTTATTTTTTTTAAAAGAGTGGTATCATTTAATGCCGAATAAATGTTTATGTCCTTGATTCTATTATCGTTGGAAATATAAAATTTGACACAAGCCCACCCTGTATCCATTTGCTCATAATCTTTAAGTTCAGTGGTCAAATCTTTAATAAAATCAGGAAAAAGTTCATTCCTTCTTGAGAATGAATTAAAAGGCATATCTTTATTTTCACAATTCAAATCAGACTCGGTATAATAATCCATCCTAAGGAATGTATCCTTGTCAATAAATGTGCACAGAGGGTTAGTCGTATATTCTTTTCCATTCGAAGCAACAGAATTAGAAATCCCTTTCATAAACTTCCCCTTCGAATAAAATTCGATTGAACCAAGTTCATGGGGCTTATAATTAAAAAAATATCTCAATGTCCACCTACCGTCCATTAGTCCATCTCTAATATTCCCAGAACTGTAAGAATGCGAACCAGTATCATTGCTTTCAAATTTTCCATTCCCGTCTTTGACCATTTGTTTCCCATCTTCGTTGTAAAATTCTTCCAAAAGCGGACCTTCCTTACTAAAATTAATAACTTTCTTCATCTTCCCTTTATCATAAAAATATTCCCATTCTCCTGCCCTCAGATTATCAAAATAAACTCCCTCTGATTTAATATCACCGTCTGGATAAAAGGAATAATATAGTCCATAGAGATTACCATCATGATAGCTCCCCTTACCCGCTATTGAATTATTGGAGGTATAATAATATTTGACTGGGCCTTCCAACTGAAAATATCTGTTTACCTTGGCAATCATGTAATACGTAGCACATGAGGCAGGAGCTAATGAGTAATTATCGGTCAGGTAAAATTTGACGCTGTCTTTCCCTAAAAATTTCACCTGACCTGCAATCAAAGAAGTATCCTTATCAGTGCCGGATTGTGCGCTTGAAGAAATCACGGAAGTAGAAAAAAGACAGATAATCAGAACGGCTTGTGTAAAAAGTGTTTTTCTCATTGTTTTATTTTGTTCCACTCATTCACAACAAGATTAGGAATCCTAATCATTGCTTTAAACAAATGTACAAACTTGTATATTATTTATCACCACCTACTTCAGCACTTCCCTCGCAATCACTATCTTTTGAATTTCAGAAGTCCCTTCGCCAATGGTACAAAGTTTAGAATCACGATAAAACTTCTCCACCGGATAATCTTTCGTATAACCATAGCCGCCAAATATTTGCACAGCGTCTGTGGACACTTTTACCGCCACTTCAGAGGCATAATATTTTGCCATGGCTGCTTCTTTGGTCATTTTTTCTTTGTTTTGTTTTTTAACTGCAGCCTGCATGGTGAGCATCTCAGCAGCTTCTATTTCAGTAGCCATGTCGGCTAATTTGAAGGCAATTCCCTGGAAGTAAGATATGGGCTTTCCAAATTGGTGACGCTCTTTGGAATATTGCAGCGCTGCTTCATAAGCGCCTTTGGCTATTCCTAAGGATAATGCTGCAATGGAAATTCGCCCTCCATCCAGTACTTTCAAAGACTGAATAAATCCTTCACCTTCTTTTCCAATCAGATTTTCTTCGGGAATATGGCAATTGTCGAAAATCATTTCAGCCGTTTCGCTGGCGCGCATGCCCAGCTTATTTTCTTTTTTACCACCACTGAATCCGGGTGTACCGCGTTCTACCACAAAAGTGCTCATTCCGTGATGATCGCCCCCTTCACCGGTACGCGCAATGACTATCGCCACGTTTCCTGATTTGCCATGTGTAATCCAACATTTTGTTCCGTTGAGTATCCATTCAGCCCCTTCTTTCCGTGCAGTGCATTTCATGTTGGCGGCATCTGAGCCGGTGCCCGGTTCTGTCAACCCCCATGCGCCAATCCATTCTCCTGTTGCCAGCTTTGGAAGATATTTTTTCTTTTGTTGT
>SCQV01000426.1 GCA_004299085.1 Chitinophagaceae bacterium
GGAAGTGCTGAACCAGCCGGGCTGCTGCGGCATACGTATTTATAATTCAGTAAATTCACAAGGGATAGACCCGGTCACTAAGTCATTAGGACCGGTTCGTGAGCTTCTCTTAGTGGGTACGGATGCTAATGGTAATGATATGCTGACTACTGCCGATTATCCGGCGCCAGGGAAAGGAGGTAAAGGCTGTAATGTATTGGCATCATTGATCGCATTACCTGCTTCCCCTCAGCAGGTACAGGATGCAGTATTGATAGCTAATCCAAGGCCATGCCCCAATATGTGCAGCACTCCGCCTAACCAGCTAAGCGGAAACTGAAGTTAATTCAATGCTGACCAATATATGGAATTTCTCCAGAGGTATTCCGAACTTTTGGCTTGTATTAGTTTTTTAATGCCACTTATTTCCGGTTGGATGTTCTTCCGAAAGTTGTCCAGAGAATTAAAGCTGTTTATCTTTATTCTCGGCATCACTTTTATCCTGGAATATACCGGATACTATACATCCGCTCACGATATACATAATCTGGTAATTTATAACCTTTTGTATATTTTTCAATTCTATTTTTATTCTCTATTATTCCGAAAGTTGTTGCCTTCCAATTTTTCTAAATGGTTTATCAGGATAATAGCAGCATTATTTACTATTTATATAGGGTTCCGGATTAAAAGTGTAGTCTTCCCCAATAATACATATAATTCATATATACCTGCATTTTTAAGCTTGTCAATCATCCTGTATTGCATATTATATTTTAATCATCAATTAGGAAATATGCAAACAACGTTTATATACAAAACACCGTGGTTCTGGATCATGACGGGTATATTATTATATTTTTCAGGCAGCTTTTTAATCCTGTTAGTCACTAATTATTTCATGTTCCGTGCAAATGAATATATCAACGATTTGTGGACACTATTGTTTTTGTTCGATATTATCAAAAATATACTTATTGGTGCAGGCTTTTTATTTTTAAGCAATAAACAATGGAACAAATCATTTTAATCGGTGTAGGCGGCATGCTGCTGTTCGCCATTGGCGTTATTGCTTTTGTGGTAGTTCACCAGCGGCGCGTGATCCAATATCAAATAAATCTCCAAAAGCTAAAAGAAGAACAACAGAAATTATTATTGCAGGCTACCATTGAATCGGAGGAGAAGGAACGGCAGCGTATTGCCGGTGATCTGCATGATGAAGTGGGCGCCTCGCTTTCTACCATCAGGTTATATCTGTTGCAGGCAGGCAAAAAGCAAACTTTGGAGCAGGCAGAAGCGGTTACGGTGGCTGCCAAAGAAATTCTGGATGATGTGGTAGCCAAAGTCCGGCAGATATCTCATCGCTTATCACCGGAAATGCTGATGAAGTTCGGATTAAAAGATGCCTTACAAAATGCAGCACAAAAGCTAAAAGCATCCGAAGGAATAGAGGTTGATTTTACAAGTCCCGAAGAAATAAGCCGCTTTCAGCCCGAGAGGGAACTGGCAGCTTATCGCATCATCCAGGAGATTATGGGTAACATGCTTAAACATGCCTCCGCCACCAAAGTGGCCATTCATTTGATGGAAAGACATAACGATCTGATTATTAAAGTGGAAGATAACGGTAAAGGATTCTCTCAGGATTCATTTGAGAAGCTGAAAAGTATTCCCGGCGGTCTGGGATTAAAAAATATTCAGAGCCGGGTTGATATTTTGCAGGCAAACATTAATTTTACATCCAATACTGTGGCACAGCAGGGTACGATGATGACATTAAAGGTTCCTTTGTTCAAAACGGAGGACACTCAATAAACGAAGGGAAAATATAACAAATTCTGCCCGTGCCACTGTCAGATATTATATAAATTAATACTCTTTGTGATGCCTGAACCCATAAGACCAATTCAATACATGATAGCGGATGACCACAAAATATTCAGGAAAGGGGTGGTTTTTTCGCTTTCGGATTATCCTGAGCTGGAATTGGTTGGGGAAGCAGAAAATGGGAAACAAATCATTGAATTGCTGGAAGGCGTAAAACCGGATGTCATATTGATGGATTTGAAAATGCCCGAAATGGATGGTATTGAAGCCACACAATATATACACGAACATTTTCCCGGTGTCAGAGTGCTCATTCTTTCGATGTTTGACGATGAAAAATTTATTGTGCACCTGATGGAAAACGGAGCAGCCGGTTATTTGCTAAAAAATTCCGAACCGGATGAGATAAAGAATGCTATCACCGGCGCTGTCATGAACGGGTATTACTTCACCGATTTGGTCAACCGGGCCATGCTGAAAAAAATTGTTACCCACAAACAATTCAAGCCTACTTTTAAAAATGAAATTCAACTGACGGATCGTGAACTGGAAGTGCTTCATTTGATCTGCGAAGAGCATACGGCGCCGGAAATAGCCAAAATGGTCTATCTCAGTCCAAGAACAGTGGAAGGAATCAGGGGAAAGCTGATTGAAAAAATAGGTGTAAAAAATACAGCCGGTTTAGTGATGTATGCGGTTCGCAACGGATTAATCAATTAACGGATTGATGTGGAATCAGCTTTTGTAAGGCATGTACTTTTTCATAATGTGCCGGGCTGAAAATACGGGCAGGCTTTTGTGACAGGCTGTCTGCCACATATTGATACCGGAAAACCATCTTTCTGATTTTTTCCATTCTCTCTTGAGCTAATTGTTCTCCTGAACGGATCGCTTCTCTGGCCGTATTCAAAGAATCCAGGCTGGCGCTCTTTTTATTAATGGATGCAAGCATGATCCCGTACAATTTTTTTATTAAATCAGGATGCTGTTCGTAGAAATGATAGCTTTTGAAGAAGGCCGCCGTGTCTGTATGATGCAGCATTAAAATTTGTGCATAAAATACTTTAAGCTGATGCTGAGGATTTATATTCCGGTTGGTATCGGCAAATCCGGTATTGTTATATGCTTCTGCCATCTGCATATCCAACAGAATGCTGCTCATCTTATTGATGCCGATCACATTCCGGGGAACGCTGTTTTGACGGTTGCATGCGCTCAGCAAGCATAGACTGATGATCCCGATGATATTTACAATCTGCTTTATCATCTTAGCGCTTCCCTGTATTGCGTGCCATGGCCAGGATCTAATTTTTGCAAAAGATTGAGCGCCGCTACTTGTTGCTGAGGGGGTGCAGCCGAAAAGACCCCTGCCAACTCACTCCATTTTGCATCAAAAAACATTGGAAGAATCACTGTATTGGGATTATCGGCATTAATGGCATTGAGCAGGTTCAGACAATTGATGATTACATCCCGTCCCTCTGCAAGATGATCATACATTCTGTCCAGTCCCAACCTGTGGTAATCATATAAAACCTTGTGAAAATCCTTGTAACGCGTATTCAGAAGGTTTTCAGCCAGCCAATAACGGTTTTGCGTTCCTTCATAAGCCTTCCATCCCGTAATATTCCGGCTGTTTGCCGGTGAGCCGCTTACTATATCCTGGGCGTTTTTGAAGGAAGCATTTCCGCCATTGGGAGAAAACGAATCCCTGTCCAATCCGATAATAATATACGCATAATAAGCAAGAATGGCCGTTAAATTGGATGACATCGGGTCGTCGCCACTGATATTATTTTCATTAAAAATCAATGGTTGAAAAGGATCGTATTTAAAAGCAACATCTTTGTCTTTAAAATTAAACATATTGGTGATGTAGGAAGAATTATAGACCGGGCGCGTGGATTGCACCGTTAAAATAGCGGAATACGTATTCTGAGAAATCTGAGATTGAAGATCGAAAAGAAAATTGCAATCAATGCGTTCATCAGGTGCATAATTTGCATCGCTCCACTGACGGTTATTCAAAAAATCCTGTATGGCTTTTTGCAATGCCTGAAAAACAGACGGATCTACTCCCCTGATTTTATTGGCAACCACCGTTACTCTGGCATTAAGCTCCTGTGCGTGGCTTGTGCAGGGTTTCATAAGCCAGATAGCAAGCAGCAAAACCGGCAGCCGGAAACGGTTCATTAAAATTATGTCAGTGAGTCTTCGCCAGGGCATGGATAATAAATTGAACGATGTCTTTCGCGGCCTCTTCTTTGGATTTAAGCGCCAGCTTTTTCTTTTTGCCATCGCCGGTAAATATAGTTACTTTATTAGTATCCTGCATAAATCCGGCACCTTCATCGTTCAATGAATTGAGCATAATAATGTCCAGATTTTTTTCTTTTAATTTTGTCAGCGCATTTTCCTCTTCGTGATCTGTTTCCAGCGCAAATCCTCCCAGAAATTGATCTTTCTTTTTCTGCTTTCCTAATTCTTTCAACACATCCGTAGTTTTTTCTAAAACGACTTCTAAATGATTTTCTTGCTTTTTGATCTTTTTCCCCGCCGGATTTTCCGGCCGGTAATCGGCTACAGCCGCCGCCATTATTGTGATATCCGAAGCAGGAAAAAATTGCAGGCATGCATCCAGCATTTCTTTGGCAGTTTTTATCTTCGTTACGGTTATCCCGGTGTTTTTCGGCAAAAAATAAGAAGGCCCTAATATTAAATTTACTTGTGCTCCCTGAGCAGTAAATGCATCTGCGAGGGCAATACCCATTTTCCCGCTGGAAAAATTACCTATAAACCGGACGGGATCAATAGGTTCGTAAGTAGGCCCCGCAGTCACCAATACTTTTTTCCCTGCCAACGGTTTTGATTCGTTATTCAGGAAATCTTTGAGATATTCCACTATGGTCTCAGGCTCGCTCATCCTGCCTTCTCCGGTCAACCCGCTGGCCAGCTCACCCGTTTCCACAGGTATCAGCTTATTCCCATTGCGAAGCAGTTGTTGAATATTACTTTTAGTCGCAGGATGATGCCACATATCTTCGTCCATGGCGGGCGCTATCATCACAGGACACGCAGCAGATAAATAGACCGCAAGCAATAAGTTGTCGCATAATCCATGCGCCATTTTTGCCAACGTGTTGGCAGAAGCAGGCGCCACCAACATCAGGTCTGCCCATCGTCCTAACAATACATGATTATTCCATTTTTCATTATCGCTTAGTGTGGTCAGCGTGGTTCTATGAGATAATGTGGATAAAGTGAGCGGAGTGATAAATGCAGCAGCGGCGGGTGTCATCACTACTTGCACTTCGGCGCCTTCCTTTATTAACAGGCGTATCAGCAAAGCTGCTTTATAAGCGGCTATGCTGCCGGTAACGCCTAATAATATTTTTTTGCCCTGAAGCATATTTAAAATAAAAAACGGCAGCAAATATAATTTACCGCCGGTTTAAATGTTTGCCCTTCCCGAATTTTCAGACAGGAAGTATATTTTTCGTTAAAAGATTAACTGAACAAATCTTCATCTTCATTCTGACGGTAGTAAGTTTTGCCTTCCAGAAATTCCTCAGTAGCCACCAAAGCCGGATTAGGAAGCCTTTCATAAAAACGGGAAATCTCAATCTGTTCTTTATTCTCATGTACTTCTTCCAGGTTGTCAGTAGTAGTGACAAACTCCTCTAATTTGGAATGTAATTCTTCCCGGACAACGATATTAATCTGGTTGGCGCGTTTGGCAATGATGGCAATGGATTTATACAAATTGCCTGTTTTGTCTTTGATCTCTGTCAAATCCCGGGTTACCGCCAAAGGGTTGATGCTATTGCTGACTGATTTCTTCATCTTGTTTATTTTGAACAGTTTTTAGATAATTTTGAGCTAAGGTGTAATATTTCTCTGCTTCGGGCTTGTATTTGCTGGTGGGATAAAGGTCGGTAAAATTCAGGTATTGTGTAACAACGGTTTCATACCGTTCTTTTTGCTTTTCCGGAATGCTGTTCAACGCATATTGATAATAAGATTTTATCTCCAGCAATTTATATTTATCACCTAATTCAGAATCCGGATAATCCAGCATCAGATTTGAAAAGGTTACGCCTGCCGCTTTATACAATCCCATCTTAAAATACAGGTTGGCAGCGTCAAATTCTTTATCTTCTAATTTTTGCCGGCATTCATCAATGATTTTATTAGCATCATTCACCTTGTCTGACGTGGGGTGCATGTTAATGAAAGTCTGCATGGCGGCGATAGCTTTCGTCGTATTGGTTTGGTCTAACTGTACCCTCGGCGATAATTTGTAAAAGCAATATGCCTGCATGTAATCCACTTCTGTGGCTCTTTCACTGTTGGGAAATACAGAAACGAAATTCTTGAAATAGAAAGCTGCAGTTTCAAAATCCCCCATGTAATAATAAGTATAGGCATAATTATAAAGCAGGTCTTCCGCCTGGGCAGAGCCTCTGAAAGCATCTTTGATATCGCCGTATAATATCTGCGCTTTGTTATATTTTCCGTCTTTATACAACTGATTGGCATAAGCCAACTTTTTCTGAATATCAGTACTTTTCTCAATTTTACTGAGTTCAGAGCAGGAAACCAGCACTAAAGTCAACAAACAACCTGTAAGATAAGATGTAATCTTCATAAAATGAGCGTGCAAAGATACAGTATTTACTTAAGCAATAATAAATTTTGAGGCAATTTTAACGTTTTTAAGTAAGCTAAAGAGTTATTTTTGGCAAAATTTTTACCTTTGCCGCCAGTTTAACGCATCTATAACAAATTGATTTATATGAAAAAAGTAACCGCTTTCTGTTGTTTCATACTTCTTACAATTACGCTGGTAAAGGCTCAAAGCCCGTCCTCCATGATCATGCATTCCAGAGACTTTTTAGTAGTACAGTTGTCTTATGATACATGGCCGGGGGCGTCCGACAGCGTTCATACCGGAGGTATTTCACGGGGAGTGAATGTAGCTTTTATGTATGATTTCGCCATAAAACAAGGTTCACATTTCAGCGTAGCCCCCGGCTTGGGTGTCAGCACCAGTAATATTTTCTTTAAAAATCAGACGGCGGATATCGGCGTGCCCAATCAGACTTTGAATTTCACGCAGGATACGGCTTACAAACATTTTAAGCTGGCCACTGCTTATCTGGAAATTCCGATAGAATTACGCTACCGGGAATTTGAAGATAACGCCAATACTGGCTTTAAAGTAGCTGCGGGGTTAAAATTCGGGACTTTACTGAGCGCTCACACGAAGGGAAAACTCATCTATGCCGGCGGCAAACAGACGCAGAAGGTCAGCGATAAACGCTATTTCCAGACCTGGCGTGTAGCAGCCACGCTTCGGATTGGCTGGGGTAATTTTGCAGTATTTACCAGCTACAGCTTAACTCCCTTGCTCAAAACCAATGCCGGACCGGATATTCATCCTCTGCAGGTAGGATTGAGTTTAAGCGGATTGTAACGAGTATAAAAGTGCGCTTTTAATAGGGAGAAGACAGGGAG
>SCQV01000427.1 GCA_004299085.1 Chitinophagaceae bacterium
GGACCGGACAATTACTATCAAACTACATTCATAAAAGATTTAAAATTGATTTACAAATTCGACAGTGTCAGAAAATTATTAGAGCAATGAATCAGGTTAACTAATACCTGTGTAGTTACCCTTTTTTTATGCCAATAAGAATCTGTAAACCAAGCTGTTGCTGCTTAGTCATTTATAATTCGACAGATACCACTAGAATATTTGGCCTTTAACGTGGGATAGTCCTAAAAACCTGTTTCAGAGTTTTTTTTCAAAAGTGCTATTTTTCCTTGGAGTTTATTTCGATCATCATCAAGTCAGTTTTTGAGCTGGCATAAGCAAGATTTCGATGAATAAACAAAAGATAGTTACAACTTATCAATGTGAATTTGAATACGCTTAAGGATATCTTCAAATGGTGGCTGCCCTTTATAATAAAGTGCCTTTGATTGCTCGTACCTCTTTTGCAGACGTCCTTTTACTTCAGCATCATTCAATAAAAAAGCCTCGTTTTCCCGGATAGGAATAGCAAAATCAACAGCGGGAAACCGTTTCTCTTTGTGCTGGTAATACTCATCGCTTCCGATGAAATCAAGTATTTCCTGACGATTTAATAAAGAATAGACATCATAATATGCCGCATGTAGTCGGTTTGCACATCCCCAGTTTCCATTTCTTTGCGGAATTTAGTAGCGAGGGTTTTTAATTTTTCAACAAAAGTATAGCGAGGGTCATAGCATAAAATATCTACAGCGCGGTTATCAATAAGATCGATTTCCTTTATGGCTATTGCTTTTTCATAAGCCCAAGAAGTAATCATTACCTGACTGTTTGGCGCTACATTATCATATCCTGCTTCAAGAAGAATACCTTCTTTTAGCTTTTCAATCTGGCCGGTGACTTTTTTGTAATACAGGCGAATACCACCGTTGTTATACTTTTTAGGATCATCAAATGCTGTATCACGTTCCACGCTGGTAATGCCATTAATACTTATTTCTGCTGCGAGCTGATCATAGTATTGCTTTTTCTTTTCAACATTTTTAGCATTACTGTTATTAGGGTTTTCATTGATGCCTAATTCCTGCGGCGGATTGACGTGCATATCAATATCCTCGCTGAATCGCTCAATGATACCAAAACCTTTTGACAGCGATGTGCCACCTTTCAACTGAAAATCATACCCCTGCTTTTTCAATCCATAGAGCGCATGCATGATCCAGTAATCCTTTTCTACTAATCCTGCCAGGATACCCGTTTCGTCTTCAATAATCCGAAGTAATTCAGGAAACTCTTTATGATCGTGTAAATAAATAGCCGCCATTATTTTTAATCTAATAATGAAGTAAATAATTTGCGGGTCCTAACTGTCCCAAAATCATTGGCAAGCTGTTTTAATCTACGGGAATCCATTTCTACTGCCCTGCGCTTTACATTCTCCATTAAATAAGGCTGATCTTCCGCTAACCGCTTCGCATTATTCACCAGATCCACCAATAAAAATTCTTTCGTCACCTTACCTGGGACATACGGCTTGCGAACGAACCGAAAAGTACGGTTACCCAGTTTGAAAACACCATGACGCTTATAATTATACACCCTGCGTTCATTATAAAGTTGGCTGGTGCCCACTTGAAGCGCATTATAATCGTTGGGCGACATGATCACGAAACGATCATCCTTTAAAAAGGACTTGACCAGTTCCCGCTCATCTGCGGGTGCTTTGCCAAATGTGGTTTGTTTAGGAACATAATACAGCCCACCCGACAGCTTTTCCAATGCCCCTTCTTTCACTAATTCTTGCAGATGACGATCTACAGAAGAAGACCATTTTTCGAGATCTGCTCTGTGATAAACCTGTCCCGGCTTCAAATGCTTCTTTACTATCTCCAAGCGTTTCACGCGGCAAAGATACAAAATCTGTAATAATTGAATGAATTTTTAATAAAAATACATTCAATTTTTCATTATAATATACTGTATATCATTTAGTCATAACAACAACAAATAAAAAATAAACCTTTAAGTCTCTCTCCGAGAAAGCTCCGATTTCCGACCACCAACACACCGAAGGTGATACTGCAAAGACTAAAATCTTCCGGACAACAATGGACCAAGGAAGGGCTTCGTGCACCCAAATTATCATAAAACAAAGCCCCAAATACCTATTTATTATCAGTAATACCGGGGAGAGTTTCCATCATGTTTTTAAATAATATCTTCCTATCTTCCAAGGCCTGAATATCCTCCAAAAGGTTCGACACTTTGCAAGTCCCCTCCACTTAAGGAAATGCCATAATATGGTTGTTCCCTTTTTTCATGCTAATTGACTCTGTGAACCAGCTCGTTATGGTACCGTCATCTATGGTTTGGCAATTTGACACTAACGTATTTGAGCTTCAGAATGGCCATGAAACCCTGTCTCCGGGCATCTTTTCAAAAGTGCTATTTCTCCTTGGAGTTTTGACCTGATGATGATCAAATGACCGGCCATTCCCTTCCTTTATGCCCACGATAAATTGGATTGCCAGGAAACCGTTCAAACATGTCCCAGAACGGCCCGACCATAGCATAATCCTGCGGCCATTCATTGCTATGGGAGAACAAAGCATAATCCTCCTTCGTCTTTTTCCCATGACGGTTAAAAGAAAACAGCAGAGATAATAAAAGAAGAATATACATTTTAACCCAAATTTTGCAGTAGCAAAATTTCTGCGAAGCAGTGACGAAAAAATGGCTTTTTTGCCATTTTTTCGTCAGGGTTAACCCCGACAAGCTATGTTTCGTCTGACTCGGACGCTTCGGTCTGAGTCAGACAAACTTCGTTTCGTCTGACCCTTCAGGCAGATTTCGCAGCCAACTGCAAAATCTGGGTTTAAAATATGTTAGTTTAATAATCAGTAATCAATGTCGTTTAGTCAAGATTAAGAAACGAAACGGTCAGGCAGGCCTGCCCGGAGGCGGGTTTCGACTACGCTAAGAGTGACAATCGAGTAGTCATAGTGAGCTTGTCGAACTATGGCCAAAACGAAATACCTTCTTAACTAAACGACAATGAATCATTAATCTTTCCATCTTTCATTCAACAGCTCAAATAAGCTCTGACTTATACATTATTGGTGGCGAGTAACTTTTTCTTTCTGTCAGCCGGTAATAAATTCCGGTTTTCAAAAATATACTTAGTGCTTTTGTCAGCCAGCCAGTTAATCATTTTGAATATTCCAAACACATTAAGAATAATACCCAGTGGAATACCAATATAATAATCTATGGGAGTAATGAGAGCTTCCTTATACGCAATATGAAAGAAGAAGTAAATACATGGAACAAAGAACAACCAGGAGGTAATCATTCCTGGATTATAAAACGTTTTGCCTTTGATATTAAAAAGAAAAGTATGGGCGATGGTATTGCCAATAGAAATAAGAATGGCAGCAATGCACAGCCAGATGGCTTTCTCAGCAAATAATGCAGCAAGGAAATATACCGTCCAGCCCAACATTACATTGACTATGAATGATGTATTTGGGTTTAAAGGATAACGGTCTGGCATATCACTGTGGAAAATAATCGTATTGATCATACCGGGAAAAGTGCCCGGCAAACGATATTCTTCAAACTGATGTAAGAAAAGAGGAACCAGGCTCAACCATAAGAGGATTTGAAAATCTGTTAAATGCTGATGCCGCAAAAGAAGCAACAGCAGGATAATGACTCCTATGCAAATGCCTTAATCAGGCCAGTGTTTACGTAAAAAACCCATGATAATAAGTTTTTAATCCGGTAATGGTTTATTTAAGATATTGTAAAAGGATCAGGGAAACAATCAAAGATATTTCAAGCAACATCATAAAAAAACAAATATTTTTGCCGAGCATGATGTTATCCTGTAATAGAGCCAGCCTAAACATGGGATACCAGCAACCGGTTTCGGGGACAAAGTAAACGATTTCCTGATGCATGAAGCTATGGCTAAATCTTATTTTGAGGTGCCATATTTCGAGTGAATTGAATACCCATAGATCTTTATATACAAGCCCTGCATCCGTTTTTCATCTCTAAGGGCCTATCCAGATGAATGAATACGAATGGAATCATCCGCTCCATAGGAGCGGTCTATTTGTAAAGACAATTCAGGTAAAACAATTTTCACTTCTTGTTTCATATCACCATTTTTCCAATAAACAATAAAATTTACTTTGGCAGCTTTGAGTTCATAGTTTTTTTTCTTCATGGTTTTAATTTGATCTTTAAACTGATTTGAGAATTTCAAAAATGATTTTCCATTTGAGTTTAACAACTCATCTCCATTAACCGTCAAAGTATCTCCAGTGATCATGGATGAAATCAAATATTGTCTGCTTATAAAATAGTTGAGCCAGACATCTTTGTGTGTCAAATGCATAACTATTTCATTAGGTGCTAAATAAATTCCTTTATCTTCAATCCGCTCCAAATTCTCTGCGGTAATATCCTCAAGATAATTTCCATTCAGATGGATGGTCAGGTTTTGCTTTGCCCTTGTCATAGCAACATAAAGCTGCCGTTTTGCCTCGTCTGTTGCAGCATCGAAGTTATCAAGCATGAGGAAAACATTGTCAAATTCTTTCCCCTTCGCTTTATGAATGGTTGAAACGAAAATAGTTTCTCCATTCCCGCTAAGAAAATCTTCCATGCTGGACTCACGAATGAAAACTTCCAAATCCGATTTGTATTTTTTCTTCTGATTAGTGGCCTCAAAATCTTTGATGAGGTTATTGCATACTTCCAGTTTTGTACTGTTCCGGAACTTATTTTGCAATTCCCGTTTTGCATTATCCCAGAGATCATCACTGATTACAAAAATATCATCAGCCGGTTCCAGACAGCTTAAAAAGAAACGGATCTCCCAAAGATCGTATAAGTTGAAATCAACATGGGTCTGAATCAATTTTGCTTGCATCCCTTCCTTTAAAAGTAGCCCTGTTATTTGCAATGCTTCCTCATTAGTCTTTACAATCACACAAGTTGTTCCTGTCAATGAAGTAGTAATTATGTCATGCACAACGGTTGTAATGAGATTATTACTTTGATAATGCACCACCTTGATGCTGCCATTATCGGGTTGCTTCGCAACAATCGGAATCTTTTTCAACCGGGATGTGATTCCGTTCACAAACTGGTTGGTGAATGCAATCAGGTTGGCTTTGCTTCTGTAATTCTCAATTAATTCATATTTGGCTGCCTTTTTTTCTTGAATAAGCTGCAACAGATATTTTGGGCTTGCCTTTCTGAATTCATAGATACTTTGGTCATCGTCTCCAACTGCAATCACCCGCATATCTTCATTCCGTTCCATCAGGACATTTATCAATTCAAATTCATCTTGATTCATATCCTGTGCTTCATCAATAACTAAAACCGTTTTAGTAATCCGGCTCTGTTCAACTTCTTCGTTCCTTATTTTCTCAATAGCTTTCTTCAGAATCTCATCTGATTTTTCTATGCTTCCCACTTTTCCGAGTAAGTCAAAGCAGTAGGAGTGAAAAGTTTTTATCTCAATATAATGAGCGGCATTACCTATAAGTTTCAATAATCGTTTCTTGAACTCTGTTGCGGCGGCTCTCGAAAAAGTGACCATGAGCAATTGCTCATGCTTGACGTCTTCCATCAAAAGCAGAGAAGCTAATTTATGAACCAGCACCCTTGTTTTTCCGCTTCCCGGCCCTGCCGCCACTACAATGTATTTGCTTTCGTTGTCGTTGATGATTTTTAATTGTGTGGGTGAAAGCTCGCCGAATAGTTGTTTGAACTTGGCTGGCGTCAGGTTGCGCTTGATTTCATTCTGCCGGCTACCTTTAAAATATTTATTGAGAAAAGATGGATAGTTGAGATGGAAATAATCTTCTACAAATTGCAAAGCATCTTTGTAATCACTAATCATCTTTCTGGCATACTCGCCAACAATGTGAATTTGCTGAACTTTGTTTTCATAGAATTGATTCAGTTTTTGATAATCATCAACCTTATACCGCTTCTTATTATCCTGCTCAACTCGTTCAATCGTCAAACGATTGTACAAAACAAGAAAACCACCTTCAATTTTTATAGCATCAATCCTGGAAAGATAAAAGAGCGTGTCTTCAATATCCTCCATCGAAATTTTCGTTTCAAAAAGTTTGAGCCTCTTTTCGAATTCTTCCTTTAACTCCTGCACTGAAAATTCAACTAATACGTCTTCTTTATAAAGTTCGTCTTGAGAAGTGTCCATATTGCTTTTTTCATACAGAAATCTCACAATAAATTTAGCCAGCTCATGCCGCTTCTCTAATTTTTCCTTTAGTAACTCTTTAGGCTGAATGCAAAGCATTACCACATGATTCCTGGAGTATTCAGAATGCTGCCGCTTTATCCAATTCCTGATAGCCCAGAAGTTGATAATTGTTTTTATCTTGTTTGGAGTAACCTCAGCACAACCGGATGTTTCTGCATGCTCATTCAATTCTTTGATGTGAAAGGTTTTTTCTTTTTCTTCCAATAAGGGTAAAAGGAAATCCTCGATCCTGCCGAAAGATTCCACCATGTTTAATGACCGGTTTTTGTTTTCCCCCTTTTTAATAAAAGCAGACAAATCTTTTGCGTCTGCTAAAATTTTTTCCTCGCGAAGAAGGTTTACAATATTTATCACTTCTTCCTTTATAATTCCCAGATGGTCGGAGATATAATCAATTCTTGATTCAGGTGTTTCATCATTTGATTGCTTTCTGCTCTTGCTTGAAAAAAGTTTCTTGATAATCCGGATAGCTTTTTCTTTTTGCTTTTCCTCAAACTTTGCAGATGCATTGATTTTATCAATTGCTTCCTGTGCAGTCTTTGCCAGGATACTGTTGGCAAAAATTCTCGGCATATTTTGCCCGCGCTTCAAGTAGCCGGCATCTTCCAAAGCAGCAATCGCGGTGGTTACCCGCGTTTCAATATCTGCAATGTTATCATCCCAACCTGCTTTTCTTGCAATTTCTAAAGCAGAGTTAGAAGCAGTTGAACGAAACCGGGTAATATCTTTTATCGCTTTCCAGACCTGTTGAATCTCTTTGATAGAAAGTTTGGTTTGATTCAGCAGGATGAAGTGCTTGCTGAGGTCCTCTTCATCGAATAACACAAAACAATCTGCTGTGATATGTTCATCCCGTCCTGCTCTGCCGGCTTCCTGCATGTAATTTTCCAATGAATCAGAAATCTCATAGTGAATCACCATACCAACGTCTTTCTTGTCCACTCCCATTCCAAAAGCAGAAGTGGCCACCATGATGGAAACTTCTCCTGATACGAACGCATTTTGGTTGGCGCTTTTTTCTTTCACATCCATTTTGCCGTGATACGGTTTTGCACTGAGGCCATCATCCGACAGTCGTTCCGCCAGTAAATATGCTTTTCTTGTCCTTGAAACATAAATGATGGTTGGGCAATTCCTTTCCTCAATTAAGTCCCGCACAGCTTGGTATTTTGCTTCTTCATCACCTTTCTCAAAAACTTTATAATGAAGATTTGTTCGCGATGCCTTAGAAGTAAAAAGTGTGAACTCAATTCCCAGTTTTTCTTTGAAATATTCCCGGATATCCTCTATCACTTTCTGTTTGGCAGTGGCAGTGAAACACGATACCGGGATCCCATCTTCGAGACTTTTCTTCCCCTGAATTTGTTTGATGAAATCACCGATGTATAAATAATCAACTCTGAAATCCTGCCCCCACGATGAAAAGCAATGCGCCTCGTCAATGACGAAACGAACAATCTTTCTTCCCAGCAAAAGCCGTTCGATAGTTCGCGAACGTAGTGATTCTGGTGAAATGTAAAGTAAGGAGGCAGAACCATCTTCAACCCGTTCAAAAGCCTTTGCTCTTTCAATGGGGTCAAGCAAACCATTTATCGTAACCGCCTCGGTGATGCCGGCTTTTTCAAGATTATCAACCTGGTCTTTCATCAGCGATTGTAAAGGAGAAATCACTACAGTCAAACCTTTTGCACTTTCTCCACTCATTAAAGCAGGAACCTGGAAGGTGATGGACTTCCCTCCGCCGGTCGGGAAAACAACAAGAATGGATTTGCTTTCTATGGCAGCTCTGACTGCGTTCTCCTGCAAGGGTTCATCTGCATAAGTCCGGAATGAATCAAATCCAAAAAATCGTTTCAATCCTTTATGAATGTCTAAAAATTGGTCGCAGTATGCACAACCGGTCAGGCATGGCTTGTTTCTTAAAAGAAACATAATCTGTTCCACTTTCGGATAATGCCGGAGAACCCAGGGCGGAGTGATTGAATAGCGGTTACGGCAGCTTATGAGCGACAAACAATAAGCAAGTTCAACAGGATGTTCCGAAATTATTTTTGAGAGATCTGCATGCTCGCAAATTTCATTTTTAAATCCTTTTTGAACTATTTTTTCAATGTCCTGTCTTGGGTATGTGTATTCAACAAAATGGAAGAAAGCCCTGAATTCTTTTTTGTCGTTTAAGAGCAAATAAAATATTTGTTTTAAAGTTTCGTCTGTGTTTTTAAAAGTTGCCACTTCATCAAAGAACAAATCTTTTGCTTTAATAGAATCATTCAGCGGATTGTTGGTATCCTCTGTCTGAAGCTTGTCGTCTTTGAGCAAAGCATGATACGGCCTTGTTGGAAACAAAAGTGGGGAAAGAAACAAGGTATCAATGATATTTGCCGGATTTATTTTGGCATCACTAACGGCTTTCCCAATAAACTTCAGATCATGTTCAAAAATATTATGTCCACATAAGAATTCAATACCAGTCAGAAATTTGATAAACGCAGCAATCGAATCTGAATGAAAAAAATTACCGCTATCCCTGACACATCCGATATCAAGAATCTTTCCGCTCCCCGGTTCAATTTCCGTATCAACAAATGCAACTGAGTTCATAATTAGTTTTCAGGATACAAGGAAAAACTAAATTCAGATTTCTGCAAAGTAATAAATCATATTAATGCAGAACGTTCCAAATTGCGCAATTTTTGTCCATCCAGCCAAAAAAGAGCTAATTTGCAGCCTAAATGAATCTGACAGATCTCTATAAAAAAGCGCTTGGTTTTGAATTTCTGACCCCTGAAGAAGGCGTGTATTTGCTCGAAAATGCGCCGATGGCAGAGCTGATGCAAGTCGCCAACGAGCTTCGAAAAATACAAGTGCCGCATGGTAAAGTTACCTGGCAGATAGACCGGAACGTAAACACCACCAATGTTTGCATTGCGAATTGTAAATTCTGTAATTTCTACCGCATTCCCGGCCATCCCGAAGCCTATATTACAACCATTGACGAGTATAAAAGGAAAATAGAAGAGACCTTTCGCTATGGCGGCGACCAGTTGCTGATACAGGGCGGACACCACCCTGACCTGGGACTAAGTTTTTATGTGAATATTTTCAAGGAAATAAAATATCTGTTTCCCAATATTAAGCTGCATGCGCTCGGACCTCCTGAAGTGGCACATATCACCAAATTGGAAAAAAGCACGCACGAAAAAGTACTGATCGCTTTACGGGAAGCTGGAATGGACAGCCTTCCGGGCGCAGGTGCTGAAATCTTAAATGACCGTGTCCGCCGGTTGGTTTCCAAAGGAAAATGTGGTGCACAGGAATGGCTGGATATTATGCGGGCTGCACACAAATTGCATATTCCGACTTCCGCAACTATGATGTTCGGCCATGTGGAAACAGTATTAGAACGCTTTGAACATCTGGCATCCCTTCGACAGGTACAAAGTGAAAAACCAGAAGATTCCAAAGGGTTTACAGCATTTATTCCCTGGACATTTCAGGATGTGGATACACTGTTGACAAAAATTCGAGGAGTGCATAATTTAGTTACCGGAGAAGAATATGTGCGCATGATAGCTATGAGCAGAATCATGTTACCCAATATTAAAAATATTCAGGCTTCCTGGCTGACGGTTGGAAAAAGAATCGCGCAGTTGTGCCTTCATGCAGGAGCAAACGATTTTGGCTCTATTATGATTGAAGAAAATGTGGTGAGCGCTGCAGGTGCACCCTATCGTTTTACATACAAAACCATTCAGGAAGCTATTCATGAAGCTGGTTTTGAGCCGCAGTTGCGCACGCAGCAATATGAATTCAGGGAGATACCGGAAGATATTGAGGAGCAAGTGATCAATTACTAAAGAAAGATAAAAGACGAAAGTAAAAAGATAAAATAAATAGCTTTATGGTCATATAGCTTTATTGCTCATAGTTTAATAAAATTCCTGCTTTATTTCATTCAACCATCAAGGCCATTTAACCATTTAGCAATTTAGCAATTCAACCATTGAGCAGTTTAACTATTTCACATATCATTCAATCACCAAAATCAATTAGTTTTATGAGATTAAAAAGTTCTCTTAGGGGTATCCTGCTCGCGGGCTGTTGCTTAATCAGCATTTTAGCATTCAGCCAGGATCAGCAAAGCCAATCCGTTTATAACGCACATCCGCTGTGGGCTCCGGGGTTTTATCCGAATTATGGTAACATATATCGCAGCGCTAATGGCGCCCCGGGTCCGCAATACTGGCAAAACAGCGCCGATTACAAAATTGCCTGTACACTGGATACCGCAGATAAACGTTTGACCGGGTCAGTAACTATAACTTATAAAAATAACAGCCCCGATAACCTGCAATTCCTCTGGCTGCAGATGGATCAGAATATCTACCGGGAAGATTCCCGCAGTGAAGCTACACAGCCGGTCAGTGGCGGGCGTTTTGCCAATAAAGCATTTACCAAAGGATATGAATTAAAGTCTGTTACTATTGATGAGAACGGTAAACCATCCAAAGCGGATTATCTTGTGAACGATACCCGTATGCAAATACGGCTTAAAACACCCATGAAAGCAAAAGGTGGCGTCATTAAGGTTAAAATTGATTATGCCTTCAAAATTCCACAATACGGCACAGACCGCATGGGCCGGATGGATACGAAAAACGGCTGGATATACGAAATAGCACAATGGTATCCGCGCATGGAAGTATTTGACGATCGGGAAGGATGGAATACCATTCCTTATCTTGGCGCCGGTGAATTCTATCTGGAATATGGAAATATAGATTATACCATCACCGCTCCAGCCAATATGATTGTGGTTGGCTCAGGAAAGTTACTGAATCCTGATCAGGTGTTGACGGCTACCGAACGCAAGCGTCTGGCGGAAGCTGCTAACAGCAACAAAACCGTATTCATCCGCACGGCGGATGAGGTGACTGCTCCAAATTCACGCCCGCAAAAAGGTATGATTACCTGGCATTTCCTTTGTGAAAAAACACGCGATGTTTCCTGGGCTGCTTCCAAAGCTTTTATCTGGGATGCCGCCCAAATTAATTTACCCGATGGTAAAAAAGCGCTGGCACAATCTGTGTATCCGGTGGAAAGCGCCGGTAATGATGGATGGGGCCGTTCTACGGAATTTACCAAAGCCTGTATCGAATATTATTCAAAATATCTGCATTATTCATTTACGTATCCTACCGCTACCAATGTGGCTGGGAATGTGCATGGCATGGAATATCCGGGTATTGTATTTTGCAGCTACCAAAGTCGGGGAGAAGGATTATGGGGTGTTACAATTCATGAATTCGGGCATAACTGGTTCCCGATGCTGGTAGGCAGCGATGAAAGGAAATATCCATTCATGGACGAAGGATTTAATACTTATATCAATGGCCTTTGCACCCAATGGTTTAATAATGGCGAATTTTATCATAAGCCGGATGCACATAATGATACCTATATGTTTAGTTCCGGGATGGACCCCATCATGACCATTCCCGATGTGACCAAATCATATAATCTGGGCGTCAATGCGTATGCAAAGCCGGCTTTAGGCCTGGATTTGCTGCGCAATGTAATACTCGGTAAAGATCGCTTTGATTATGCATTTCAAACGTATGTAAACCGCTGGGTATATAAGCATCCTTCACCATGGGATTTTTTCCATACGATTGAAAATGCCGCTGGAGAAGACCTGGAATGGTTTTGGAGAGAATGGTTTTACACCAATGATAAATTGGATCAGGCGGTTACCGGCGTGAAATATGTGGACGATGATCCATCCAAAGGATCGCTGATCACCCTTGAGAATTTAGATAAAATGGCCATGCCCGCCATCGTTGAAGTGAAAGAAAGCAATGGCAAAGACAGTATCTTTACGCTACCTGTAGAAATATGGCAACGCAGCGCAGTATGGACATTCAAATATCCCTCCACCAGCGATTTGAAAGAAGTCATTCTTGATCCCAACCATCAACTTCCCGATGTGAATCCCGATAACAACATCTGGCAACAGGAAGTAAAGAAAGCCATTCCGGAGGGTGTAACTGCTCAAAATGTTATCGAAAAATACCTGACCGCCATTGGCGGCGAAGCGAAATTAAAATCAGTGGAAGACCTTTCCACCACTGCTACAGGAAACGTTCAGGGACAGAATATCGTAATAACCAAAAATTATAAGCTTCCTGATAAATACAAGATGGAAGTCAGCCTGCCGGATATGAACATGGTTGCTAATAAAATTATTATTAATGGCGATAGTATTTCCATGCAAAGCATGGGCAACAAGGTACCGGTAAATGATCAGATGAAAAGTATGCTGAAAGATGCCATGAACATTTTTCCTGAGCTGCAATATCTGAATGGGAAGTATAAGCTGGACTTAGAAAATATTATTTCGGTGAATGGGAATGATGCGTATGTGGTAAAAATAACCGATCCATCCGGTCAGGAAACAACTAATTATTATGATGTAAATACCGGTTTAAAGGTGAAAGAAGAATCTTCTGCTTTGGGCCAGGGTGGAATGACACAAAGCTCCGTCACTTATGGCGACTATCAAAATACAGACGGCATAGAATTTCCTTATTCCATCACTACCGAAGCACAGGGAATGACTATACCTATGAAAATAAAAGACATTAAAGTGAATACCAATTTACCGGATAGCGATTTCCAGTAATTGTTTCACCGAAGCAATTTTATAAAAACCCTCGTCATTTGATGAGGGTTTTGTATTTTTAATGCTTAAAAAATATACTATGCGTAAACAGTATGTATTTCTTTTCACCTTAATATTTATTATTATGTCAGTAACATCGGGAGATGCTTTTGCACAAGGACATCATTATTTAATCGTTGGAACGTATGCACCTGCAAATGAAAACAGCTTGTTTGTTTACAAATTCAATGATGCCACGGGAGAAGCTCAAAAGATCAGCAAGGTGTCCACTAC
Organism: Chitinophagaceae bacterium; assembly: GCA_004299085.1. GTDB lineage: Bacteria > Bacteroidota > Bacteroidia > Chitinophagales > Chitinophagaceae > FW021-bin31. Next base: position 13,248 of record SCQV01000427.1, read on the forward strand.
TGAAAACCCATCTTTTTTTTGCTTATCTGCAGATCATCGGTTTTTATATGCGGTGAGCGAAACGCACGGCGGAGAGGGGGGGCAGGTAGCCGCCTACCATTTTGATAAAAAAACAGGACAATTAAAAAAACTGAACGAGGTACTGTCCAAAGGGGATGATCCCTGTTATATTCATTTAGACAAAACCGGCAGATGGCTTTTTGTCGCCAATTATAGCAGTGGAAGCCTGGCGGTTTTTCCTGTAGAAAAAAATGGGGAAGTGGGGAAAGCCTCTCAGGTAATTGAACATCACGGACACAGCATTCATTTGCCACAGCAGGGCGAAGCGCATGTCCATTGTACCTTGCCTTCGCCAGATAATAAATACCTGTTAGTGGCCGATCTGGGAATGGATAAAATTTTCACTTATGATTTCAACGATAAAACTGGGCATCTGAAACCGGCCAATCCGCCCTATGTGGAAGTGACTGCCGGAACGGGTCCCAGGCATTTGCTTTTTTCCGAAAATGCTAAATATGTTTATGCCATTCATGAATTGGGAGACCGGATTACTGTATTTAAAAATGACCATGGTAAACTTTCAGAAGAGCAAACTATTTCGACCGCACCTCCGGGATTTAAGCAAAGAAACTGGGCAGCCGAAATACAATTTTCCCCGGATGGAAAATTTCTCTATGCTGCCAATCGTGATCCATTGAATGACATAGTCGTGTATAAAGTAGATGAAAAGAATGGAAAGCTTACCTATTTGAACCGTTACTCAACCGGTGGAAAAACATTGCGTTATTTTATGCTTTCACCCAACGGGAAATTCGTCTTGATAGGGCAACGTAATGGCCCCGATATTTTAATGTATCAACGCGATGCAGAAACGGGACTTCTTAAGCTATTAGAGCAAAAGATTCCCGTGAATGATGCCGTATGTATGGCGATGATACCGGAATAACATCAAAGCAATAAACATGAATATTGATTTTCATTATTTTTAACCATGGCTATGCCGGAGCTTAGAGTACATCAGTGACTTGTATCCTGACTTCTTTGTAAAAATGTTACCTGATACTTTTTTCATTGTGGAAGCCAAGAGCAGAGAAGACTTAGATGATGTCCGTAAAATAAAAAGACTTGCGGTATGGTGCAAAAATGTGAATGCAGCACAAAAAGAATATACTTATACGCCTGTTTATATAAAGCAGGAAGACTGGGATAAATGCAAACAGGATTTGAAATCATTTGCCGATGTTTGTAAAATATTTGAAGTGAAATGACAGAA
>SCQV01000428.1 GCA_004299085.1 Chitinophagaceae bacterium
CCGCTCACCGAAGAATTATACTTCACTCCCGATTTAACAGGAATCTTGTTGTTCAGGTTACCGCTGGAGAAATCGGGTATCAGAGAGGTGGGTAATTTCAAATTGTCCGTCAGACTTCCGTCAATGGTGGCGTGAGGGAGCAGCTTACCGGTGGAGGCCTTAATTTCCTCCTCCGAATATTGGCTATTTAAAATAGCATTTTTTACATCATGCTGATTTTGCATGGCATAATTAATGCATTCTGCCAAGTTAAAGCTAATGATATGCCCGGAAGCAGAATCAGATTGTGCCTGAGAATTTTTGAAAAAAAGAAAACATGAACATGCCGCAAGCAAAATGGGCGCGATACTTTTATGTATTGTGTTCAGGAGAGTTTTATTTTCAGAAAAACAAGGTTTTATAATTGCGAATAAATACATACGAAAAACCCATAATTATTTAATAAACTACCTGCAAAATTAGCATATTGCAAACTTTAAGGCGGTATGTTTTTAAAAAAAATGATGAGTGGTAATGCAGGATGTTAAGTATTCGTTATCCTTCATTTAACCCTGCAAACTACGCGCATGTAACACATTAGATTTAAAAAAGATTAAAAGCAATATTTGTTCTCCGCTACCAGCTTCTCCGCGATTCTTCTGCGTGCTTCTTTCACATTAAATGGTTCAGACTTGGTAAAGCGTTTCAATCCCATCAGCATTATACGTTGTTCATCTCCTTCGGCAAATGAATTGACAGCATCTTTCCCATATTTGTGAATGCGGTCAGTGGCATCTGTCAGATAAACTTCCAGCATATCTTTTTGAAGCTTGCAATTTTCTGCATCAGTTTTCTCTGATAATTTCATCACGCGCAATAAAGTGCTTTCCACTATAAATACGTCTATGAGCATATCTGCAATGTTCATGATAATTTCCTGTTCATTCTGAAGCTTTTGATTCAACTTTTGCACTGCAGCGCCCGCCGTCATCAGAATAGCTTTTTTCAGATTATCCACTAACGTTTTCTCTTTGGAGAAAGGCGCTTCATCCCCATCGCTAAACGCAGGCACACTCATCAATTCCTGCTGAACAGCCATAGCAGGTTTTAATAAATCCAACCTTCCTTTCAACGCACGTTTTACCAACATATCCAATGTCAGTAAACGATTGATCTCATTTGTTCCTTCAAATATCCGGTTGACACGTGAATCCCGATATGATCTCGATATATCATATTCATTAATAAAACCGTTTCCGCCATGAATCTGTACCCCTTCATCCACCACATAATCCAGCATTTCGCTGCCGGCCACCTTCAGGATGGCACATTCCACCGCATATTCTTCCGCCGAACCCATAGCCGCTTCATGATAAGGTTTTCCATCCTCCAACATTTTCTTTTCCCATTCATCTACATATTGTGCCGCGCGATATAAAGCGGATTCGCAGGTGAAAATACGGATGGCCTGTTCGGCTAATTTGTATTTGATAGCTCCGAAATTGGCAATAGCCGTTCCGAACTGCTGCCGCTCTGTTGCATACCGGATGCTGATGGTTGCGGATTGTTTTGCGCCGCCCAAAGCGGCTGCACATAATTTCAGCCTGCCGATATTCAGAATGTTAAAAGCGATCTTATGTCCTTTTCCTGCCTCTCCCAAAAGATTTTCAACCGGTATTTTGCAATCTTCAAAAAATATTTGTCTTGTAGAAGATCCTTTAATACCCATTTTATCTTCTTCATTGCCGAGCGTCATGCCGGGTGTATCATTTTCAACTAAAAAGGCAGTGAAGTCTTGTCCATTTATTTTTGCAAATACTGTAAACAGATCGGCAAAGCCCGAATTGGTGATCCAGCATTTCTGTCCGTTCAGAATATAATATTTTCCATCTTCACTCAAAGTGGCGGTAGTATGCGCACTTAAGGCATCCGATCCTGAATTGGGTTCTGACAAAGCATAAGAAGCCTTTATTTCACCTGATGCCAGCTTCGCCATATATTTTTCTTTCTGGGCACCGGTACCGAAATACAGTACAGGCAGGCTTCCTATTCCTGTATGTGCCGCCATGGCTACGGCAAAAGAATGCCCCCCCCCAAGCGCTTCATTAATTAAAGTGGCAGTGACAAAATCTTTCCCCAATCCGCCATATTCCTCCGGGAAAGCAGCGCCTAATAATCCCTGCTCACCCGCCTTATCTAACAACGAAGGCATTAAACCGGATTCCATTTTATCAATTCGGCCAAGAATAGGCGTTATTTCTGTATCAATGAAGGTTTCGCACATCTCTTTGATCATCTTTTGCTCTTCCGAAAAATCTTCGGGAATAAATATTGAATGAGGATCTGTTTCTTTGATTAAAAATTCACCTCCTTTCAAAACCGTAGCGGTATCTTGTATTGTTTCCATATCAGTTGTTTTTACCATCGTAAATTACAGAAAGTTTCTGACAGAAATGGAACTAATTACATTTTAATTTTTCTTTAACTATTTTTATGCTTCTAATCGCTATAAAATGAAAAAGCTATTTACTCTTTGCTCTTCACTTGCGTTTCTTCTCATGGCCTCCGGGGCGTTTGCACAATCCATCCCTCCTTCCATCCTGCGTTTTCATCAAAGATGCATTCTGATAGATACACATAATGATGTATTATCCGAGTTAAGTATGCAGGGTTATGACATTAGTCATAAACTGAATACTGGAAATACGGATCTACCCCGATTAAAAGAAGGTGGTGTGGATGCACAGTTTTTTTCTATCTGGTGTGATGGAAGCTATGGAAAAGGAACAGCATTTAATTATGCTAACAGGGAAATTGATTCACTCATGTCTATCATTAAAAGAAATCCGGATAAAATTGTTTTGGCAAAAAATTATGAAGATATTATGCACGATGTGCATCATCATAAAATAGCTGCTCTAATTGGTGTGGAAGGCGGGCACATGATTGAGGGCCGGTTAGATTATCTGGATAGCTTATACAAGCGAGGTATGCGCTATATGACTCTGACATGGAATAACAGTAATGGTTGGGCCACTTCGGCTGTGGATGAAACCGGGCATAGAGATTCGCTGAAGCATTTGGGATTGACTGATTTCGGAAAAGAAGTAGTGCATAGAATGAATCAGTTAGGCGTAATGGTGGACTTGGCGCATGTAGGCAGGCAAACATTTTTTGATGCCATCCATACTTCTTCCAAACCCATTATCGTTTCACACAGTTGTGTGTATAAAATTTGCCCGGTTCCGAGAAACCTGATGGATGATCAGATTCGCGCTGTGAAGAGAAACGGCGGCGTGATCTGCGTGAATTTTTATTCAGGCTTTGTGGATAGCAATTATCAGCACAAAGTGGATGCATTCATTGCTGAATACCGGCCTCAGGTAGATTCGCTGAAACATTTGAAGCATGAATCTGCTAATGATGCTGTATTTGAAATATTAACTCCTGAACAAAAGCAATCATTGCGTCCTCCATTATCTTTACTAATAGATCATATTGATTATATAGTAAAAATGATCGGTGTGGATTATGTCGGCATTGGCAGTGATTTTGACGGCGCCGAATCTTATCCGGTTGGAATGGATGATGTAACAGATTATCCGGAAATTACTGCAGCATTATTGCAAAGAGGATATTCTAAAAAAGATATCCGGAAAATATTAGGTGGAAATGTGCTGAGGGTGGTTAGAGAAAATATGGATTGACCTTTTCGTTTATTTTCCTAACTTATGCTTCCCTAACCCTTTGTTATGAGTGCTATTTCAATAACCAAACCACAGGATCTTCTTTCTGCTAAAATAGGCAGGGATACGGCACAAGACCTGACTTATTATATTGAAAATAAAGTGAAAGAAGAATTAGATAATAAAGTTCAAATGTTGGCTACTAAAGCAGATGTTGCCAATACTAAATCCGAGCTTATCAAGTAGATATTTATCTTCTGAGTTGCCAGGTAGCCGCCACTTTCGGATTTATTCTGTTATTTCTCAAAAAATAAAGAGACAGCTTTTTACTTCCTTGCATTTCTTTTAGCTTGCTATTCTGTTTAAACAATCTTATTTGCCTTTTTTAGATGAATTTATCTGTACTTCGAGCATGGATATGATCTTATCCTTATCTACAATATTTTTCTCAAAAAAGACAATTTGACTCTGAAGTACCGCTATCATTTCATCCTTGATAGTTATATATTTTTTCTCCTCTTCCTTTAATGCAATACCCGGATCCCGGATGATCATTTCTCCTTCTCCGGCCAATAGCCATACAACATTTAGATCAGGACAATAATGATGTATCTTTTCCAGTGTTTCAGACCCGATGGATCCTTTTCCGTTGTATTGTTTTTTGAGATAACCATTGGCTATCCCGCAGGCCCGTTCAAAAGCATAGGCGGTCATGCTTTTAAATTCCATATACATAAATAAGCGGTCTATTATTCGCAAAATAAAAAAATTAGAATCTTAGCTAAAAAAATTTGTTTATTAATAGAAAAGTATATAATATTGCATCTGGTAAAGAAATTGATTTTACGCAAATAAACGATTTTAATGTGAAAACTACTATGTTTTTACAATTATTTGCCTTTTAACGTTACATAGGACAACCACGACACATCATTAAGGCAAATTGACGATACATACTCATGACGTAAAACAGTCCGGTTTTCTTTCCTTTCATTGAATCATATTGGTAAATGCGGAGCAGGAATGCCTGAGAGGCACAACTGGGCCAACTGTCTGCCCATCTAAGCAGCCGAATATCTATTTGATAAGCTGCAGGCCAGACAACTGGCTATTAAAACAATAGAGTATATACTAATTATACTTAGAATATAGAAAACGGAAAAAAGAATTTCTTCACCGTATAAATTCTAACAGCAATGGAAAATTTAATAGAAAGCAGCTTAGCCAAAAATTCTCTTTTTGAGAACAGAGAAATTCCTTCGGAACTTTCCTCTATAGCATGGACTATTCCCCGGGAAAAGGAATCTTCGCAAATTCCACCAGGGTTAAAGGAAGCCTGTAGAATGATTATTAAATTAATCTGCCCCGAAAAGATCTTTTTACTGGGATCTTATGAAAATGAGCAGGACAAGAGAATGTTTTACGATCTGCTCATCATTATTACCGGCAGTGCGAACCGGCCTTATAACGAATATAACGTCATTATTGAGCACATAGGCATGAAAGTCTATCCTGTAACCGGAACTTTTGTAAAGACTAATGATCTTCATAAAAGAATGGCAGCAGGTCATATTTATTTTTCACGCGTTTGCCGGTCAGAAAACCTGTTATATGACGATGGCGCCCATCAGTTACCCGTGCCGGATACCATCCCTGTTGATGATATCATCGCAAGGTCTGAAAAAGATTTTAACAACGGATTACAAAGGGCCAAATTTTTCCTGGAGGGTGCGAACCTTTATTCAGAGAGGAAGGAAAAAGAGCTGGCAGCTTTTATGCTGCATCAGGCTGCGGAACTTACCTACCGCGCTATTTCAAAAAGCCTTACCGATCATGAGCTTTTTTCTCATGACCTGAGTTCCTTAAGGCGGGAGTGCCGGCGTTGCGCCCCTTGTATTGCTCAGATATTTCCAGGAAACAGCGAAGAGGAAAAACGGCTGCTGAGCCTTTTGCAGAAAGCTTATGTCAATACCCGCTACAAAGACAATTATGAGATTAGTGAATGTGATTTAACAACGCTGCTGAGGCGAATAGAACGTTTGCATCTGGCAGTCCGGAATATATTTTCCGTCAAAATAGCAGAAGCAGCAAAAGAGCTCAGTCAACTATAAGTTTTAACAATCTGATTTATTCACCTTTAAAAACAATTCATCATGCCAAACGAACCACAACATTTAGGCGACCTTCTTCACGACGAAGAGAACTTCTCCGATCCTTACCAGGTAATCGCAAGATTCTTTGATTTCGCCGGCATTGCCAGTCATAGAAAAACAATCATTACCTGGATGGAGGCAGTCAATAAAAACGATTACTGGCGGGATTCCTGCCCCTCTGATCTGCTTTTTTATTATAAAAAAATAATGGCTCTTATCAGGGCGGCGTATCAGATTTACAAAGAAAACAAAAGGGGGAAGACTGCGTCTGATTCATTGAAAGAAAAAGGATATGCCGTAGAAACGAATATGCTGCATCCGGCGCTTTTTTTTGGATGGGGACGTTATTCAACTATTTGGGAACATTTTCCCCGCCATCTTAACTTAGACGAATACAATGATCCTTATCTCGTCTTCCCGCAATTTTTTGCTTTCTATGAACCGGATGAATGGCAAGAGGAGCTGAGTGAATTGCTTTCAGACGCACTCTCAAGCGATAACCCGGCTGAAATTTTTAATAATGACAGAGATATGCTGCTAATCCAAAAGAATCTTCTCAAGCTGGTGGAAGCAGCGCATCTGATAGATGTACGCGAAGTGTCATATATCGGTGACTTTAAAAAGAGATATCCTTTTACTTTCGATGTCCCATGCAAGGATCTGCCTGTAACGCAACTTTTGAAAGTAAATATGAAAAAAAGAAATAAATCAACCTCCTCAGAGGAAATTACGCCTGCCGGAAATAGTGATGAGCTTTATGTTAATGAGCAGAATGAGCATCTTGAAGAAGAAAATATTGATAAGAAATATCATAACGAAGAAGAGAACGATTTCGACAAAGAGGATGAGGATGAAGCCGAAGAAGATGAACCTGTCACAAAGAAGAAGGATAATGACGATATGGCTGATGAGGCATTGAAAGGAAGTGCAAAAAACATCCGGATCATCATACGGGGGAATTATGTGGTCAATCATCCGCCAGCTTTCCCGTCACAAAAAGAGTAGGAGATTGATGGCCTTCTGTTCATCAAAAAATGATATTTTCTCCTATTCTTTCTTCTACCTCTGTATAACAATAAAAGTCTAAAAATAAAAGTTATGGCTGCTAAACGTAATAACCCGGATAAAACAGTTTTATCCTTTCGAGCGAAGACGAGAAATCATCCGCGCTTAGTGATTTCAGAATCCTTTTGTGCTTATGATCTTAGCGAGCACAGGTGGTACATTGATACGTGGATGGATAGCGTGAATACTCGCGATTACTGGAAGGGGAATACTCCTTCGGATTTGTTCATTTATTACGAAAGCCTGAATGAGTTAATCAACGCATCCTATATTCTCAGCAAAGAAGAAAAGGAACGGAAAACAGCTTCGGATATTTTAAAGGAGAAAGGACTGGATGCCGAAAAAAATCTAATGCACCCCGCACTTTATTTTGGCCATCAGCCCTATGGAACGATGTGGGATTTTTTCCCACGCAGCCTCAGTAAAAAAGAATATATCAACCCCTATCTTGCTATCGGGCGTTTTTTTAAATATATGTCTCTTGAAAAATGGCATGATAAGCTGCATGATTTATTGATAGATGGGTTTTCGAGCTATGAAAACCTGGAATATCCGTTAGAAGGTACAGATTTATCATTCATTAGAAAAAACCTTCACAAACTTGTTGAAGCCACGCATTTGATAGATGTCAGGGAAATAGATAAAATTGCAGGTAAATTTCCGAAAAGGAACCGATATACACTGGACAATCCTTACCCGGAAGTATTTTGACAGACGGCACTGATTCGCCTTCAGCGTAAATCACCGGCTTTAGGCGGATCAAAAGCATCTGTGCATGGCCCGCAGGCAGGTTCTTTTCATCTTCAGCGATGGAGGCCAATCATTCTACTAATCATGCTTCTCCGGCCTCATTTGGGGGAAAAACAGCACGTCCTGAATAGATGCCTGTCCGGTCAGCAACATGCACAATCTGTCTATACCGATCCCTATGCCTGAAGTAGTAGGCATGCCATATTCAAGCGCACGCAGAAAGTCTTCGTCAATATACATCGCTTCATCATCGCCGCGTTCCATCAATTTATGTTGTTCTTCAAAACGCTCCCGTTGGTCAATAGGATCATTTAATTCACTGTAGGCATTCGCTACTTCTTTCCCATTAATGATAAGCTCGAAACGCTCCACTAATCCTGCTTTGCTGCGGTGTTTCTTAGTCAGTGGGCTCATTTCCACCGGATAATCCGTAATAAAAGTCGGCTGGACAAAATGATGTTCACATTTTTCACCAAAAATTTCGTCAATCATCTTGCCTTTGCCCATATTGGCCTCCACATCCACATGCAGTTGCCTGCAAATTTCTCTTATTTCTTCTTCATTTCTATCATTCAAATCCACGCCCGTATGTTCTTTAATAGCATCATAAATGCTGATACGCTTGTAGGGCGCTTTGAAATCTATTTCTTTTTCTCCCGCTTTTACCAGTGTGGTATTATTTACTTTGGATGCAACACTTTCCAATAATTGTTCTGTCGTTTCCATCATCCACCAATAATCTTTATAGGCCACATAAAATTCCAGGATAGTAAATTCAGGATTATGTGTTCTGTCCATTCCTTCATTGCGGAAGTTACGGCTAAACTCATATACCCAGTCAAAACCACCGACTATCAGGCGTTTCAGATAAAGCTCGTTGGCAATCCGAAGATATAATGGAATGTCCAACGCATTATGATGGGTGATAAAAGGCCTCGCGGCAGCTCCTCCCGGAATACTTTGCAATACCGGGGTATCTACTTCGAGGGCATGTTGATTATTTAGAAATTCACGAATTGAATTTTTAATCTGTGTTATTTTGACAAATGTATTTTTTACTTCCGGATTAATAATTAAATCGGCATAACGCTGACGATAACGAAATTCAGGATCGGTAACCGCATCAAAAGTTTCGCCTTCTTTTTCTTTCACAACAGGTAACGGCCGAAGGGATTTTGATAACAACGTATATTCATGCACATGAATAGAAATTTCTCCAGTTTTTGTAATGAAAACAAAACCTTTTACCCCAATAATATCTCCGATGTCCAATAATTTTTTCCAAACGGTATTATACATCGTTTTATCCTCAACCGGGCAAATATCATCGCGCCGGATATACAACTGAATACGGCCCGTACTGTCCTGAATGACGGCAAAACCGGCTTTACCCATATCGCGCATGCTCATCAATCTGCCGGCAAGACACACGTTCTGATATTTTTCTTTTGTCTCTTCCGTAAAGTGAGCTTTAATGTTTGCTGCATTTTCATTGACGGGATATAAGGGTGCCGGGTAAGGGTCTATACCAAGCTTTTTTAATTCCTGTAGCTTCTCTCTGCGAATCAGTTCCTGCTCGGATAAATGGTGAATCTTTGTTTCCATAATTCTTGTTCAAAATAATAAACAGGCTGCAAAGATAGGCGATTCGGTGATTTTATCTTATTGTTTCGGAGCAAGCAATGAATAAATAGCGCTGTCCAGAAATTGATTATTAAAGAAATAGTTTTCTTTGAAATAGCCTTCTCTGACAAAATTATTCTTTTCCAAAAGCCGGATAGAGGCGGCATTGGCAGGGTTTACATTGGCTTCTACAGAATGAAGCCTCATGATATTAAAGCCATAATCCAGCACAACAGTTATGGCCTCTCGCATAATTCCTTTGTGCTGGTAATCGGGATGGAGGACATAACCAATTTCGGCGCGATAATTTTCTGTTTGGATATGCCAGAAGCAAATTGTTCCTATCAGTTTGAAATCAGTTGGCTGCGTGATAGCCCACAGAATAGATTCATTGGATTTTATTTGGTTTAAAATCTTTTGAATAAAATGAAATGCTTCTTCCCTGAACCTGGTAAGTGGCCGGTCTAAATACTTCATCACTTCTTTGTTTGAATACAAAGCAAAGACTTCATCTACATCACTTTCTTCCAACTGCCTCAATAACAACCGGGAAGTATGAAGAACTGGGAAAGGGTTGAAATTTAGTTGAAGCATATTCATTTTTACATAAGATTAAAAATTCAGGCACCTGCCAGCAATACCTGCCAGGCATCTTTTACCTTATTTTGTTCCAATAACTTTTTGGCATAATGATGTAATTCAGTTTCCATTTCGTCCGGATTTGTACTGTAATATTGGATAATATTTTTCAGTTGTTCGTCATCGAAAGCCGGATCAATGGCCGGCATTTCCGTCACATTCGCCAATTGTCCCAGATCGTTGCCGCTAAGGATTTTACTCTTCCTGACTGATTCGGGTAATGAATCAAATCCAATACCCAATGCTGTATTGGGCTTGGGTACTTCAAAGATGGCGTTCCCTGAAGCCCTGCAATAATAATTCAATCCCATCCTGCCCACTAAGTCTATTTTACGGGGATTGATGTATCCATTATCATCCATGACCTCCTCTTTCACATGAATGAGGATAGCTTCACAAATAATCAGATTTCCTGCCCCCCCCTCATATCCCATTTCCATCACCTGCTTTACTTTACATTCAAAGCTGACAGGACTTTCTTTTACGCGATATGGCTTTACTAATTCGGAAGGAACGGGTGTCAATCCAGATTTAATAAATTCATTAACTCCTTTTGGAAACTCGCAACTAGACAAAGACATCTGCTGCACCATATCATAGCTGACCGTATTGATAACTACTTCCATCGTTTCATAAATATTCTCTAAAGTGTGTTTAGTGGTATTATTTCTTACTCGTCGCATAGGAGAAAAAATAAGTGTGGCCGGATTACTGCCCATCCCGTTAAAAAAGCTGAATGGAGAAAGGTTCACATTTCCCGCTTTATCCATAGTGCTGGCGAAAGCAATGGGCCGTGGTGCGATACTTCCCGTGAGTAACTGATAAAACTTCTTTCCGTCCGGCTGGCCTGGCTTTATTTGCATCGTCGAATGATTTTACTTTTTCTTTTCTAAAATTGAAAAATGATCTTCATCTGCAGTGATTATATTTCTCAGCACACCTAATCCTTCTACTTCCATTTCTACTATATCGCCGGCTTTCAGCCATTGTTCCTGATAATTAGGATCATTTCTTTTTCCCGTACCGTTTAATTCAAGGAAACATCCCGTTCCTACGGTTCCGCTACCGATAACATCACCGGGCACGAGATCGGCGCCATAAGAACAGCGTTCGATAATTTCAGCGAAAGTCCAATCCATATCTTTCAGGTTTCCTTCGCTGACCTGAATACCATTAACGCGGCAGATCATTTTTAAATTATAAGCGATCCCGGTATGCCCTGCTTTGGTGTCTGTTTTATAAGGTTCAAGTTCATCTTTCGTTACTAACCATGGCCCAAGCGCAGTGGCAAAATCTTTCCCTTTAGCAGGTCCCAGATTTAGTTTCATTTCTTCCATTTGCAATTGCCTTGCACTAAAATCATTCATAATCATAAAACCACCGATATATTCATCCGCCTCTTCAGCACGTATGTTTCTTCCCGCTTTACATATAACAATAGCTACTTCCAACTCAAAATCAAGCTTTTGAAAATGATCCGGCATGCAACGGATTTCTCCGGGACCATTAATGGCATGGTGATTGGTAAAATAAAATACCGGAAACTGATTGAATTCGGCAATCATGGTAGCACCCCGATTTCGCCTGGCGGTCTCTACGTGCTGACGAAAAGCATAAGCATCCCGGCAGGAAGCAGGAAAAGGTACAGGGGCCAGTAACTGAAGATCTTCCATGTGTACGCCTTTGGGGCCTGCAAATGCTCCATGTTGCACTAATTGATGCGCATGTTCCGCATAAGGGAGTGCTTCATCCCACACCTGCAGAAAAAACTCCATGTTGCCTGGTAATTCCGGATTAGCAGTATCTGTGTTATAAGCCATATTATTTTCTATGAAGGCTAACTGATCCTGCCCGTTATTAAGATAAGAAATAAATTTCATTTGAGTGAATATCTTTAATCAGGCAAATATAAGGGTTGGCGAGTGGAAATAAAGAAATGGAATATAGTGGCCCCGCCAGAGCTTAGATAATATGTTTTCACATTAGCGTTGCGTTGTTATATCAAATAGTTCTTTGAAAGTATTGACAATGTGGGGTTCACCATGAATTTAAGCCTAAGATGATTTGATTTTTCAAGTTTTTAAGATTTTATATTTTCCTAAAAATCAATATCTTGCGTATTCAGGCAAGTATGTATAAAGATATCTTTTAAAATGCAGATTCAGATCCTTATACCTATGGATTTAGGAATTATGATCCGCAGATGGCAAGATTTACACCATTGGATACTTTGACAGATGAGTTCCCAACATTAACTCCATACCAGTACGCGAGCAATGACCCTGCACCAGCGAAAGAAAACCGAACGGTACGCACGGTGGAGGACAGGTAGCGAATTAATTGCTACCTTCCTGCTTGATTTACTGAGAGCAACTTTCTTTTACTCACATCTCGGATCGGCCTTCAAAGGCATCCGGACACACTTCTCCACCTCAATAGCCGGACATCCAAAATCCAACACCACTTTACCCTGTATCAGGTAAACGCCATTACCCGTTAAAGGATATTGCTTTAGCTGTGGAGGAAAATGAACCGTATCTATAAAATCGCCATGGGCATCGAAGAAAGTCCCGAACTTCATGTGCTGCCCTTTCTTCGTGGTCACGTGCTTGTCGCATACAAAATCACCCACCACCCGCACAGTAACTCCTTCCAGATGAGGAAGGTCTTTGGCAAAAGCGGTACCCCGGTAATCACTTTTCAATAAGTCAAACATAGAGGCGGATACCGGAAAACCAATGAGTTCAATTTCATCATAAATATCTTCCCAAAGGGAAGATTCCAGCTTCGGAAGTACCGGTTTCACAATCATGCTTTCAAATAACACCTCCGGAGTCTGTTTCTTAGTTTTGGAAAGCAGTATATGGGTTTCCCACAACAGTTCTTTCTTTCCTACGCATGTAAAACGAAATGCCCCGCAGCGGATTAACACCACTACCTGCTCCAGGTCTGCTCCTGTACGGAGAATAAAGTTTTCCAGGCCGGTATAGTCGCCGTTCTTCTTTCTTTCTTCTGGAATACGTCGGGCAAGGTCATCCTCTAAATTCAGCAGACAATCAAAACCCAGATAGATATCCTTTCTTTCAATGGCAGTCTGAAAATTGCTTTTGTTTACGCAGGGCAGACAGATATTACCTCCCGCTTTTTTAGCTTCATTCACATACACCTTTCTCTGGTAAAAGCCACCATAATTATTCAAAACAGCCACCATAAATTCCAGCGGATAATAAGTCTTCAGGTAAAGACTCTGATAGCTCTCCACGGCAAAAGAGGCTGAATGTGCTTTATTAAAAGAATATCCTGCAAAGCTTTCCATCTGCCGCCATATTTCTTTAGAAATGACTTCGGGGTATCCCATTTTTTTACAATGGGAAAAGAATTTGCCTTCAATTTCCAAAAGCTGGTCTTTATGCCGGTATTTCCCGCTCATCATGCGACGCAGCACATCTGCATCGGCCAAATCCAGTCCGCCGAAGTGATGTCCAATCTTCATCACATCTTCCTGATAAACCATCACTCCATAAGTTTCTTTCAGTTGTTCTTCAAAAACCGGATGCAGGTACTGTACTTTGGAAGGGTCATGATGCCTTTCGATATAGGCTTTCATCATCCCGGAAGAAGCCACACCCGGACGGATAATAGAACTGGCGGCCACCAGCGTCAGGTAGTTGTCGCATTTTAACTTCGTCAGAAGCTGCCGCATAGCCGGGCTTTCAATATAAAAGCAACCAATGGTATCGGCAGACTTTAATTGCGCAGCAATCTTTTCATCCTTGAAAAAACGATATGGATGATCAGTACGGACAGTCTCTCCGCGATTTTGCTTAATAATTTCCCGGCAGTCCTTAATGTGGCCAATTCCTCTTTGAGATAAGATGTCAAATTTTTCGAAGCCAATGTCCTCTGCGGTGTACATGTCGAATTGTGCTGTGGGAAACCCTTTGGGCGGATAATCCAAAGCGCAATAGTTGGTGAGAGGCAACTCGGAAATCAATACACCCGAAGCATGTATAGTTCTTTGATTAGGAAAGTCCTCCGGAATCTGATTACAAACTGAAAGTATCATGTCTGTTACTTCATTTTTGTTCAGCCCATTGTCCGGCTCCAGGATCAGCCGGTCAATCTCTGCTTTCGGCAAGCCGTAAATTTTACCGAGCTCCCTTACAATAGATCTTGAACGGAAGGTACTCATAGCGCCCATTAACGCCACGTGCCCGCTTTGATAACGCCGGAAGATATAATCGTATATTTCATCCCGGTCAGCCCAACTAAAATCCACATCAAAATCCGGCGGCGTTTTTCGTTTGGGATTTAGAAAACGCTCAAAGTATAAATCCAAAGTAACCGGATCTACGTCTGTAATCCCAAGACAGTAAGCTACAATGCTGTTAGCGCCGCTGCCCCTGCCCACATAATGAAATTTCCTGGAGCGGGCATAGCGGCAAATGTCATCTGTAATCAGAAAGTAAGCTGAAAAATTCAGGTTATCAATGATTTCTAATTCTTTCAATACACGCTCTTTGGCCACTTTATCATCCTTTGCATACCGCATGGCAAAGCCATTCATGGCATATTGATGCAACAAATTCTTATCATCATACCGGTTGCCGGTGAAAGACTGCTTGTTCCTGACGGCCTTAAAATCGAAATCAAAAGTGCATTGGCTTAAAAGCTGATGCGTATTGGCGATCAATTGCGAGAAACACTCAAAGCGTTTCAGTAGCCTTGCCTTGGGAACCATCACTTCATCTTCCGCGGCAAATTGCCCTGGTTGTAATTGGGAGATCAGGATATTGTGGTCAATAGCGCGGAGCTGCCGGTGCAGCTTATCATCCCGTCTGCCGAAGCTGACGGGGTGGAGAATGACATATTTTTCATAATATCTTTGCGGCTCTATCCTGATTTTATTCAATTGGCCGGCCTTTATGCCGGTATATTCGTTTTCTTTCAGTGTTTCGGCCTTTATTTTTCCATAAGGATAGATGACATATACATGATTAAACTCCGGCGCCCGTTCCGGTAAAGGTTTTTTATCCTTGTTAGCCTGGGTCATTAGTTCATTCAGCTCCCTGAATCCATCTGTGTTCCTGGCTATACCCATATACAACAGTTCATCCCCATTGCGGTACTCCATACCCACCAGCCCATTCAGCCCTTTATCCCTGCAAACTTTGATAAAATCCAGCGTGGCAGAGCTGTTATTAATATCCGTCAGTACGGCGGTATCATAGCCACCTGCCAGCATATTGGCCGTAAGCTGCTCTATACTTAATGTACCATAACGAAGGCTGTAATGACTATGGAGGTTCAGTAACATGATTTTTTCTCTTTAAAAGCAAACGCCCCTTTGCACTTTATCTACACCGAATCGCTTTCTTATCCGGTCCATGGCTTGCATCAGGTTTAGGTCTGTAACTATATCATTGAACAAATCAATCTGGTAGCTGCCCGCCACAAGGTCGCTCAGCTTCACACCAATTAGCCTGATGAGCATGCGTTTTGAATAGAGCCGTTGAAATAAATCCATGACTTTAGCCAGCAATACTTTATCCGAACAGGTATAGGAAATCTTTGCCTGCTTATTAAACGTCTCAAAATTGGAATAGCGAATTTTCAAAGTCACGCAACCGGTAACTTTTCCCTCTTTCCTTAAATCAAAAGCCAGTTCATCCACCATCCTGGCCAGTGCTTTTTTCAGCAAAGCCATATCAATGGTATCTTTCTCAAAAGTTTCCTCCTTACTCATAGATTTTTGTTCCGAATAAGGCAACACGGGTGTATCATCTATACCGTTGGCTTTTTTCCAGATCACTGCTCCGTTCTTTCCCAATACCTGCCGCATTACTTCAGGAGCCATTTCCTGCAGCGTGTGGATTTTGCTGATACCCATATTGCGGAGCTGCATATAATATTTAGGCCCTACCATTGGAATTTTTCGAATAGAAAGCGGTGCAAGGAAGGCTTTCTCTGTGCCGTTACCAATCAGTTTTTCGCCGCAGGGTTTGGCTTCGCCGGTAGCAATCTTGGAGACAGTCTTATTGACAGACAAGCCAAAAGAAATCGGCAAATGCGTTTCTTTCATAACCTTCTGCCGCAGCTCCTGCGCCCATTTCCAACAGCCGAAAAAACGGTCCATGCCCGATATGTCCAGATAATGTTCGTCAATACTGGCTTTTTCTACAACAGGCGTCCTTTCTTCAATAATTTCTGTTACCATACGGGAGAAGCGGCTGTACTCGTCATGGTCACCCCTCACCACAATAGCCTCCGGGCAAAGCTGGCGTGCCAGGCGCATAGGCATGGCACTGTGTACGCCAAACTTCCGGGCTTCATAGCTGCAGGAAGCCACCACCGCCCGATCGGAAAAACCACCCACCAATACCGGTTTGCCCATTAAATCGCGGTGATGCAAGCGCTCTACCGATACGAAAAAAGTGTCCAGATCCAAGTGCACGATATGCTGTTCCATTCATCAGTATTAAAAAATCCAATGCAATAATACTAATATTTTTAGCTATTAAGGCTAAATATTTTAGTTGGCGAGTCGGCACCTGAAAATAACCGTTTGTTCACATAGCGAAAGCCGCTTTCTATCTACCGAAAGACATTATTCGTGTAATTACACGATGCGATATAATAACGTGTGTTCGAGCCATTTCATCTTGATAACCAGGGCTGTATTATTGACTCGCTGATACCTTAACCCAAGTTGCAGCTAACCAGGCGGGAGGTAGCGTAAATAGGGCATTTCAATTTTTTTGAGTGCCGGTTTGTGTACTACAGATTTTAATTTCCGGAAGGGTTGGGGTTTTGCTTTT
>SCQV01000429.1 GCA_004299085.1 Chitinophagaceae bacterium
GCGAATGAGAAAGAATGAAAAATATTAATTAAAGCCGGAATACAAATTCAGCATGGATGATTGATGATAATATTGGGAAACTCCGGATATGAAAATTCTGGAGCTTTTTTAACCAATTTCAACAAGGATGAAGATTAAATCAGATTGTAAATTCTCCCTGAAACATTTTTTCTACTTTTGTTTTATGATAAAAAGAATATTTACTTCCGTAACCATTTTGCTGTTTGTTGCTGCCATTGCCGAAGCGCAATCCACCGATAAGAATGCCTATTATTCCATTGTTCCCAAACCGGTTTCTTTAGTGGAAGAATCTGGGTTTTTCAAAATGGATGCCAATATAAGGATCCTTGCTCCTGATGGCTTAAAGCCAACTGCGGAGCTGTTAAAAGAAGAATTATCATTCCCTGATAAAAAAGATACGCGTCCCGGTATCATCAGATTTGAATGGAAGAAGAATGATCATGGTTTAGGCAAAGAAGGCTATCGCTTATTAATTGCTTCGCATGAAATCCGCATTATTTCCGCCACGAAAGAAGGCGCCATTCATGGAATGTTTACACTGCTTCAACTACAGCAAATTCAGCCGGATGAATATTCAATCCCCTGCTTAAAAATTACCGATCAGCCGCGTTTCCAATACCGTGGATTTATGCTGGATGTTTCCAGGCATTTTTTCCCGGTAAGTTTTGTGGAAAAATTGATTAACCTGATGGCTTTTTATAAGCTTAATAACTTACATCTCCACTTGACGGACGGCGCAGGATGGCGAATACAGATTCCAAAATATCCTTTGCTGACTTCCGTTGCTGCCTGGCGTCCCAATGAAACTTTACAACAATGGTGGGCAGGAGACCGGCGTTACTGTCATGAAGGTGATCCGGATGCTTATGGTGGGTATTACACGGCGAGTCAGATAAAAGGAATGGTAAAATATGCTGCGGCGCGGGGGATTAACATTGTGCCCGAAATAGAAATGCCCGCACATTCGGAAGAAGTACTGGCAGTATATCCGCAGTTATCCTGCTCTGGTAAGCCGTATGAGGATGCGAGCTTTTGTATTGGTAATGACAGCACTTTTACTTTTTTAGAAGATGTATTGACAGAAGTAATGAAATTATTTCCTTCCAAATACATTCATATTGGGGGCGATGAAGCATCCATGAGATCATGGGCAAGCAATCCGCTGAATCAGGCATTGATGAAGCGAGAAGGATTTATACAGGTAGATCAGTTGCAAAGCTACTTGGTAAAGAAGATTGAAAAATTTTTAACTGCCCATGGAAGAAAGTTGATTGGTTGGGATGAAATATTAAAAGGCGGACTGGCACCTGAAGCCACCGTCATGAGCTGGCGCGGCGAGGCGGGGGGAATAGCTGCTGCACGTATGGGGCACGATGTCATCATGACACCTGGTGAATATTGCTATTTTGATCATTATCAAAGCGATCCGAATACGCAACCTCCGGGAATTGGAGGTTATATTCCTTTGAGAAAAGTGTACAGTTATGATCCTGTGCCAGAAGATTCTTTAACACAAACCGAGAAAAGACATATCGCCGGCGTGCAGGCCAATTTGTGGACGGAATGGGTTCCTACCACCGAACATGCAGAATATATGATCTTTCCCAGACTATTGGCTTTGTCAGAGATCGCATGGACTCCGCTAAAAGAAAAGGACTTCGATGATTTTCACCGGCGTATGCAGGATCAATACCGTTTACTACAAAGACATTTTGTGAATTATTACAGGCCTTCTTATCGCATTCATATCAAAGCAATGCCCGATTATCAAAAGAAGGAATATCTCATTCATTTTAATACAGAGCAATATAATCCGGTGATTCATTATACTACCGATGGAAGCGTTCCGAATTTACAATCGCCTGTTTATGCACAACCATTTTATGTAAGCGGTATCACTACGATTAAAGCCACCATTTTTAAAAATGATCAGGCAATGGATTCACCCGCAGTGTATGTGGCGGATTATGATGAGGCTATTGGTAAAAAAGTAGCCTATAATAACGGCGGATGGAGCAGTTCTTATCCTGCACAAAGGGATTCCACCCTGACCAACGGCATTGACGGCTCACTCACTTATCAGGATGGGCAGTGGCAGGGATTTTTGCATAATATGGATGTTACCATTGATATGGATTCGGTTATTTCTTTGAATAACTTATCCATTCGTTTCATGCAGTTGATCGGTCCGGGTGTATATATGCCGGATTCGGTGTCGGTATTTTTGTCTGATGATAATAATACTTTTATAGAAGCTGGAACTGTAAAGAATGATGTTTCTCCCAAAGATCCACATCTTTTATTTAAAACATTTTTCATAAATCTGAAAGGAAATGAGGCACGTTATATTCGTGTAAAAGCTTATATTCAAAGAGGGTATATGTTTACAGATGAGATAAGGGTGAATTAAAGAAGATGCAGGCTCATTTTATGCCTAAAAATTCTTCAAAATTATCTCTTGAAATAACCTTTTAGAATGAGGTGTTTAGTTACCCCATAGAGGCTGGCCTTAACCACGAATG
>SCQV01000430.1 GCA_004299085.1 Chitinophagaceae bacterium
AAAAAATGACTGACACTTCTAATAACCTTCGCAGCGAGCTTCCGACAGTCATCCTTCGTGGACAGAGTGGAATGCCAGATAGCACCGGTTTTGCCCAAGCGGGGCCAAAGTGCCGGCAAGGAGTTCCACCATTGGGAATTTCAGTAGTAGTTCCGGCTGAAGGAATTCTATTGAACGATAGAATAAACAATGAACTTTTAGTTATATATTTGGCAACGGTTCGGGCAGACGGAATTCCATTTTCGTCCCCTGTGCAAAGCTATAAACGTTATGCGGCAATTTTTTACGACATTCTAAAAGTGAGAAAGACGTTCATTAATCTCTTTAAACCCAAGTAATATTTGAGAAAACCTCTAAAAACCTATTTTTTCATATCTTTTTTACCACAGAGGGCACAAACCTGTCTCGGCCCAGACGAGAGGATGCACAAAGATCACTAAGCATAAGGAGTTTTTAGAGGGTCGCTTCACTTAAAATTGACTGCAACCAAACCATGACATTCGCATTGTATCTTGTAAATGAATTTAAACGAAGAAAAAATACTCATTGATAAAGCAAAAACAGATCCATATACTTTTGGTATATTATATGATTTTTATTACAAACAAATTTTTAGTTATGTTTTCAGACGAGTGGGTAATTATGAAATCGCAAGAGACATTACTTCAGAAACCTTTTTGAAAGCCTTTATAAAAATCAACTCTTTCAAGTGGCAGGGGATTTCAATATCAGCATGGTTTTATAGAATAGCCACGAACGAAATAAATCAATTCTTAAGAGCAAAAAAATACAGACCCTCTTACTTCCACGAACTATTTTCGTCTATGCCTCAGCTCACTAATGCATCTAACGAGGACACCATTAAAGAAAGAATAGAACAAGAAGAACAACAGGATCAAGATTTTATACACGTTCAGCAACAGCTTAAGCTATTACCTGTAAAGTATCAGGAAGTTATTACGTTGAAATATTTTGGAAACAAAAGCACAAATGAAATCAGCGTGATATTGTCAAAAAAAGTTGGTACCATAAAATCTCTCTTGTCAAGGGGGTTAGAAAAGTTAAAAAAGCTATTGTAGCGGTTGCAACCATTTTTTAGTTTGTGCATTATATTTTAAAACACACAACATGATGAACAGTGAAATGGAGGAATTTATGGAAAATTTACACAAACCTCAGATGGAGGAAACCCCCTATGAAAAAGCGTTTAAACTCGCTTTATTGAATAGCAGGAAATCATCCGTTATCGGTATTCTTCTTATTGGGTTTCCTGCTATTGTTTTATTTGTTGCTATCGGACAGGCTATTTTTAATTTTAATATTCTTGACAAAGCTTTTAATAATATTACATCCCATTTATCGTTGACTCTGAGAGCGATCATTTTTTTTATTTTAACAGTAGGTTTTCCAATAATTGCAGTCGCATTAAATATGCTTTCTATTACTTTTTTCAACTACAATCGCCAGCAAAAAGAGTTTAATTTAACTTTTAAAATACGATGGTGGAACATACTTATCACGTTAGCCGGAGGCATACTTGCAGCTTTCTTTTTACTTCACCTCATTGCTGATTCATTAGCCGGGAAATAAATGATGAACCCTTTATTAAAACGATTTCCTGTTCTCCTGTCAGCATTGGGTGCCGCCCTCTTTTCACGCTATTTTTTATATGCCTGGCAATGGCTTAATATAATACCATGGGCATTGATTAGTTTTATTGTCGGTCTAATAAGCATTAACAGAAAAGATTCAATATATAACGGTGCACTTTTTGGCTACTTCTTGTCTTCATTTTATCTTTTTTCCGATTATGCCGGTAAAGAAGATATAGGAAGTATTATTAAACTAATTGCTGTCGTACTGGCGATAAGTTTAGTCGGCGCAAGTGGTGGAACAACCGCATCTGTTATGGGAAACATGCTTAAAAAAAGATTTCAGAAACGCCGTAACGCTAATTAGGCCGGCAGGTACTTAAAGAATAAAACTACCTCCAATAAAAGGTTGGGCAATAGACCGGCTGATGGAATAGCAATCAACTTTAGCCTGCTGTCAGCAATAGTTCGGGGCCGAATATTATAAATCAGATTTTTGTTGTTACCTTCATCTTTTGTTTTTCTCCGAAGGTTTACAGAACTTCTTTGGAGGAGAGTCCTTGGACAATCGGCTGACGTACCAGACAGAAAGTTTATTGAATACCGGCCCATCACCAAGCGCGAATCAGTTATCAATAATTGTAGAGCGAAAGTGCTCACAATCAAACCAACGGACAAAAATTAACTTTGACGAACAATAAATAAAAATTATGAGCAAAATTATTTTTGACAGCGGAATATCACTTGATGGTTTTTTCGCAGGCGATAACAGAAGTCCTGGCAACCCAATGGGGGGCGTTTCAGGGAAAATTCACCAATGGATGTTTAAACAAAAAGCATTTTGGAAACACATCAAAATGGAAGGAGGTGAAGAATACGGTGCAGATGGTAAATTAATTGATGATGTGTTTGCAAGAACAGGCTCTTATATTATGGGAAAACGAATGTTTGAAGAAGGTGAAGCCGTTTGGGCAGAAGATTTATACGAAGCAGATGTTTATGTGCTGACACACGAAAAACGGGAACCATGGGTTCAAAAGGGGACAACAACTTTTTATTTCATCAATGACGGAATACAAAGTGCATTAGAAAAAGCAAGACAATCAGCCAAAGGAAAGGACATAAGAATACAGGGTGGTGCGAATACTATTCAACAATTTCTCAATGCAGGGCTAGTGGACGAATTTTTCATTCACATTGCCCCCTTTTTTTTAGGAAGTGGCATCCGACTATTTGACGGCATTGACAACGACAAATATGATATTCAAATTGCAGAAGTAATACCATCGAATTTGACAACACACCTGAGATACAAATTGACGAAGAGATAAGAACAACTGCCGCTAATAAACGGCTTGGTAATAGCAGGGCTGACGTG
>SCQV01000431.1 GCA_004299085.1 Chitinophagaceae bacterium
GGGTATGGGGTATGGCAGAACGGTAACCAGAAGCCCCAGACCAGAAACCCGAAACGTTGCAAATAATTAAACTATAATATATGTATTGGTATATCGCAAAGCTCGTTTATCAGATTTTGGTTACTGAAACAAAAGAATCCGATCAGTTCGAAGAACAATTGCGCCTTATTAAGGCAGACAGCAAGCAACAGGCTTTAAGCAAAGCGATGGCATTGGGTGAACAGGAAGAAACGCTCTTTTACAATTTTCGCGATGAACCGGTATATTGGAAATTCATGGAAGTAACCGAATTGCAATCTTTGCATCAATTAGATGATGGATTACAATTGTATTCACATCTGGAACAACCGGAATACAGCGATGCTTATGTAGCTTTAATGCAAAGCAAGGCAGAAAGGATTCGAACCGACAGTGAATGTCTTTATTAATTATTCCCCCTAAAACATGTTTCTGAGTGGCAGAACCATTAACAACCCAAAGGAAATTTTATGTTGCTTATATGGCCTACTGGGTGGTATGGATCATTGTCCAGACGAGCATCCTGGAATGGTTTGGGCTTCCGGGGACCAAAGCGTTGGCTGACAGCGCTATTACTTTCGTTTCGCTGGCCTTTGCCTGCATTCTGGTCAGTATTATCCTTACCTACTACCAGCCTGCTAACGACATAGTCATTTACTTATGTGCATTATGCGCTATTGCCACCCTTGTGTGGGGATTTGCGGATAAGGGACTTCTACAGCTATTGGTATATCCACATGAAACAGGCAATGAACTGTTACAAAAATCAATACCCGTCAGGTTTTGCATTGGTTTTCTGAATATAAGCCTAATGACCGCCGTTACCCTGCTTTGGAAAAATTTAGAAGCACAAAAGGATGAAAAAGGCCGGAAAGATGACGTGGAGAGGATTTCCAGGGAAGCGGAATTGTATAAGTTAAGACAACAATTGCATCCGCATTTTTTATTTAACAGCCTCAACTCCATCAATGCGCTTATTCATAGCAGGCCCGATCAGGCGCGTAAAATGGTGCAACAACTTTCGGAGTTCCTCAGAGGAACATTGAAGCGGGAAGAAAATCAGATGGTTGCTTTGGGAGAAGAAATTCAATACTTAAAATTATATTTGGAAATCGAAAAAGTCCGGTTTGGATACAGGCTGAAAACTACTTTCGATATTTTAGACGATGCATTGGATTGTAAAATGCCCCCCTTGATTTTACAGCCATTGATGGAGAATGCTATTAAATTCGGATTATACGGGACTACCGGCGAGGTTGAGATCTGGCTGCGTGCACGGTTGATGGATCATTACTTGATAGTGGCCGTTTCCAATCCTTATGAGAATGATATGCAGCTTGAGGCAGGAACGGGTTTTGGACTTAAGTCTATCAGGCGGCGCTTATATCTGTTATATGGAAGGGATGATTTGATGGAAATTAATCAGCCTGATAATTTGTTTATTGTTACCTTTAGAATACCTCAATACAATGCATAAAATAATTATTATTGATGATGAACCCCTGGCCCGGGAAATAGTAAAGGAATATGTACAAAGGTTTCCTGATTTGCAGCTTATAGCGGAATGTAATGACGGATTTGAAGCGGTTAAAGCTATTTCAGAATACAAGCCGGATCTTATTTTCCTGGATATACAAATGCCGAAAATCAGCGGCTTTGAAATGCTGGAATTATTAGACGAACCTCCATCCGTTATTTTCACTACGGCCTTTGATGAATATGCCATCAAAGCTTTTGAAGCCAATGCAACGGATTATTTATTAAAACCATTTTCTCAGGAGAGATTTGACCTGGCGGTGAATAAATATCTGGCACAAAAGAAAGAAGATAAAAATACTGTTAAGACTTTAGTTGATTCGGTTAGTAAAGATACGCCGTTACAGCGTATCGTTATCCGGGACGGGAGCAAGATCAAAATTGTACCATTACATGAAGTTATTATGCTGGAGGCGGCGGATGATTATGTGAAGATACATACTGCAAAAGGTGCTTTTCTCAAGAAAAAAACCATGCAGTCTTTTGAAGAAAGCCTTCCCGTATCACAATTTGTGAGGGTACATCGTTCATACATTATCAATATTTCCCAAATTACCCGTATTGATCCAATGGAAAAAGAAAACCATGTGGCATTGCTGAAAGACGGACCAACTGTACCTGTGAGCAAAGCAGGCTATCAAAAGCTGAAGCAAGCCCTGGATTTATA
>SCQV01000432.1 GCA_004299085.1 Chitinophagaceae bacterium
TCTTTGTAATTTTTTACTCTTTCCTGCGGTGGATCTATCTCCGGTAACTCCCGCGTATGTTCCATAAATCCCGTTATCTTTCCCATAATCTTAATTTTTTAGTTGGTATATCACAAGATAGTAAAGTGTCAAGCACACTAACTAACATTCAAACTTTCAGACAACGTATGCTGCTGCAATGCTTTTTTGTATTCTCGTGGAAATATTTTCACAAAATTCTTCAATTGATTATCCCAGTCTTTCAGGATAAAGGAGGCAACAGTGCTTTGTGTATAGTGAAAATGATTTTCAATTAAATGGTGTAATTCATTGGCGTCGCTTTGTTCCAACGGATCAAGATCTACCATTTCAGGATTACAAAGCGTTTTGAAAACTCCTTTATAATCATATACATAAGCAATGCCGCCACTCATACCGGCTGCAAAGTTTCTGCCTGTTTCACCTAGGATAACCGCTCTGCCCCCCGTCATATATTCACATCCGTGATCACCGACGCCTTCCACCACAGTAATGGCTCCCGAGTTACGTACACAGAAACGTTCTCCCGCTCTTCCGCGTATGTAAGCTTCTCCGGCGGTAGCGCCGTAAAATGCCACATTACCCACGATGATGTTTTCTTCCGGCCTGAAGCTTGCCTTTTTATCAGGATACAGGATGATTCTTGCGCCCGATAATCCTTTGGCAAAATAGTCATTGGCTTCGCCTTCTAATTCCAGTGTAACCCCGCGTGTATTAAATGCTCCAAAGCTTTGCCCCGCGCTTCCGTGGAATTTCAAATGAATGGTATCGTCCGGCAGTCCGGGAGATAAATAGCGTTTGGTAATTTCATTGGACAGGATAGCGCCCACGGTTCTGTCCGTGTTTTTTATTTCGAGGTTCAGCTTCACTTTTTCTTTTCTCTCCAATGCGGGTGCTGAAGCTTCTAATAATTTCCAGTCCAAAGCTCCCTTCAATCCATGATCCTGTTCTTTACTTTTGTGCAAATCATTGTCAGAGGCTGCAGGATTTTTATATAAAATAGGAGAGAGATCCAACTTATTATATTTCCAATGGGTAATATTTTCTCTTTCTTTCAGGCAATCGGTTTGTCCCACCATTTCATTGACGGTCCTGAAACCAAGCATCGCCATGATTTCACGCAATTCCTGCACCATGAAAGCAATCATATTGATCACATATTCCGGCTTGCCTTCAAAGCGTTTTCTCAGCTCAGGATTTTGCGTAGCAACTCCTACCGGGCAAGTGTTCAAATGGCATTTACGCATGATAATACAGCCTTCCGTAACCAACGCTGCGGTGGCCACTCCCCATTCCTCCGCTCCGAGCAGTGTGGCAATCGCCAGATCCCTGCCGGTTCTGAGCTGTCCATCTGTTTGTAAGACCACACGATTTCTTAATTTATTTCTTACGAGTGTCTGATGTGTTTCAGATAACCCCAATTCCCAGGGTAATCCTGCATGGCGAATAGAGCTTACAGGTGAAGCGCCGGTGCCACCATCATGCCCGGAGATCAGGATAACATCAGATTTAGCTTTGGCAACACCGGCGGCAATAGTTCCGATACCGGCTTTGGAAACCAGCTTTACACTAATCCGGGCGTTACGGTTTGCATTTTTCAGATCATAAATCAATTGTGCCAAATCCTCAATGGAATAAATATCATGATGAGGGGGGGGAGAAATTAATCCCACTCCCGGCGTAGAATGGCGTACTTTGGCAATCCACTTGTCCACTTTATGTCCCGGTAATTGTCCTCCTTCACCCGGCTTGGCGCCCTGCGCCATTTTTATTTGTAATTCATCCGCTTCCGTCAGATATCTGCTGGTCACGCCAAAGCGGGCAGACGCCACCTGCTTAATGGCGGAGCGCATAGAATCGCCATTTGGTAATTTTTCATACCGGATTTCATCTTCCCCGCCTTCACCGGTATTGCTTTTTCCGCCAATGCGGTTCATGGCAATAGCTAAAGTACTATGAGCTTCATGTGAAATGGAGCCGAAGGACATAGCGCCGGTGGCAAAGCGTTTGTAAATATTTTCAGCAGGCTCTACTTCTTCAATCGGAATCGCTTTTCTTTTCGGGTCAAATTCAAATAAGCTCCGTAAGGTACATGCTTTTGAACCGTTTTCATTGATCAGCTTAGCGTATTTTTTGAAAAGAGTATAGTCATTCATCCGGGTGGAATACTGTAACATAGATATGGTATCCGGATTGAACAAATGATATTCCCCCTTACGTTTCCATTGGTAAACTCCGCCTGTTGGAAGAAGATGCACGGGAATTTCTTTTTCAGGAAATGCGCGGTGATGCTTAGCCAGTATTTCGCGTGCAATTTCATCCAGTCCCATCCCTTCGATACGTGAAATGGTGCCGGTGAAATATTTATCCACCACGGATTTATTCAGGCCGACTATTTCAAATATCTGTGCACCCTGATAAGATTGCAAAGTAGAAATGCCCATTTTGGAAAATACTTTCAGCAATCCGTAATTAACCGCTTTTATATAATTTTTCTTTAGAGCATCTACATCTAACGGCGTTTCCATTTCGCCTGACAATTTCATATTGCGGATAGTGGAAAGCGCCAGGTAAGGATTGATGGCCGTTACGCCATATCCAATAAGACACGCAAAATGATGTGTTTCCCAGACATCGCCGGCTTCCACCACGATGCCAACCGCTCCGCGCAATCCCTTGCGAATAAGATGATGGTGTACGGCGGCGGCTGATAATAAAGAAGGGATAGCCGCATGTTCCGAATCAATGGCGCGATCGGATAAAACAATCACCTCAAATCCGTCATTTACCGCATCCACCGCATAACGGCAAATCCTGTCCAAAGCTTTCTGCAAAGAACCCGGCTTGCCATCCGAACGGAAATAACATTGCAATGTCTTGGCTTGAAAGACTCCGGTATCAATGCTGCGCAATTTTTCCAGCTCATAATTTGTAAGTACCGGATGCTTTAATGCCACGGTGTGGCAATGCATGGGGTCTTCATCCAACAGGTTCCCGTTATTCCCCACAAAAGTGGCTAAGCTCATCACTAAACGTTCACGGATAGGGTCAATAGGCGGATTCGTTACTTGTGCAAAGAGCTGTTTGAAATAACTGGTCAGATGTTGCGGCTGGTCGCTTAATACAGCGAGTGGAATATCCGACCCCATGGAACCTATAGGCTCATGAGCCTCCATCGCCATAGGCTTCAGGATCATTTCCAGATCCTCAGAAGCATAACCAAAGGCATTCTGGTACTTGAAAATAGCATCCGGTTCTAAGTGAGTAAATGTTACCCGTGGCTCCGGTAATTCTTCTATCCGTATTTTATATTTATTCAACCATTCATCATACGGTTTTGCCCCGCAGACTTTTTGCTTTAATTCCTCATCACTAATGATTCTTCCCTCATCCATATCCACCACAAACATTTTACCCGGCTGCAAGCGTCCTTTTTTAATGATGATGGAAGGGTCTAATCGCAGAACCCCTGCCTCAGAAGCCATGATAACCCGGTCATCATTCGTGACCACAAACCTGGAAGGGCGCAATCCATTACGATCCAAAGTGGCCCCTATAATGTGGCCATCCGTAAATGATATGGAAGCGGGTCCGTCCCACGGTTCCATAGCGGAAGCATGATATTCATAAAAGGCCTTTTTAACCGGATCCATCAAATCATTTTCATCCCATGCTTCAGGTATCAGCATCATCATCACATGCGGAATAGAACGGCCTGAAAGCAGCAGCATTTCTATCATATTATCCAGGCAGGCGCTGTCGCTTTGCTTTTCGTCCACCAGCGGCAGCAGCATTTCCATTTCTTCCTGAGTGAAATATTGAGAGGAAAAAACTTTTTCATTGCTTCTAAGCCAGTTCAGATTGCCCTGTAAAGTATTGATCTCTCCGTTATGGGCTATATACCGGAAAGGTTGCGCTAATTTCCACGAAGGGAAAGTGTTGGTAGCAAAACGGGAATGTATCAGTCCGAATGCGGATACCATACGGGGATTAGCCAGGTCTTTGAAATAGCTTCTTACTTGCAAAGAAGTGAGCTGCCCTTTATAAATAAGTGTTTTATAGGATAAGGAAGAAAAATAAAACAGATCATTTTCTTTGGAAATGGTCTGACGAACTAATTTTGTAATATAATTACGAAGTACAAACAGCTTGCGTTCAAAATCATCCGGATTGGTTATAAAATCAGGGCATCCGAAAAATACCTGCTCCATTTCTGGTTCCACACTTTTTGCTGTTTCACCGATGTGGCTGTTGTCCACGGGAACCGGACGATAACCTAATACCGGGATTTCCAGACGTGCAGCAGCCTGTTCAATAATAGCCCTGCATTCTTCACGCCAGCGCACTTCGCGCGGAAAGAAGACCATGCCCACTCCATATTTCCCATAAGCAGGTAAAGCGATCCCTCTTTTCAGGCATTCATCGTACAGAAATGCATGGGGCATTTGAACAAGGATACCTGCGCCATCTCCCGTATTATTTTCACAACCGCAAGCGCCGCGATGGGCCATGTTTTCCAATATGGTCAGCGCGTCTAAAATGATCTGATGACTCTTACTTCCTTTTATATGAGCTACGAAACCAATACCACAGGAATCGTGCTCGAAAGCGGGATCATATAACCCAATCTGTTGCTTTTTCATACCTCTTCATTTAATAGTTCACCGGATTATTAAAACAAAACGATACAAAATTACAACAAATGATAAAAGAATTTTATGAAAGCGATGTTATTCTATTAATATTTACATAAAATTTAAAAATAAAGACATTTTTTAGATAAAATATAAGTTTAGGTTTGCTATATACGTCTTATGGATAAAAAATTGCTTATTTTCATTTTATGAAAGATATCATGGGAAAGACTTTAGAGGCGCTTATGCATTTGTTTTTTGCCAACCTGTGCGCGGGATGTGATCAGCCGCTCAGCAGGGGAGAAAAGATGGTATGTCTCCGTTGCCTTTTTGAATTACCTGAAACGGGATTTCATTTGCTGGAGGCGAATCCGGTGGAACAATTATTTACCGGGCGTATTCCTGTAAGCGCCGCTACCGCATGCTATTTTTTTCATAAAAATGTCTCGCTTCAGCATATTATTCACCAGTTCAAATATCACAACCGGAAAGAGGCAGCCGTTTTTATGGGTGCATTAATGGGGAATATGTTGAAACAATCTGTTCAGTATGCTTATATTGACGGGATTATTCCGGTTCCGCTACATTCCAAAAAACAAATGCTGCGCGGATATAATCAATCTGAGTTATTGAGTGAAGGCATTGCAGGCGTTTTGCAGGCGCCGGTGATAAAAAACGGCTTAGTCAGAATGACTGCCACGGAAAGCCAGACCAAGAAATCAAGATTAGATCGCTGGCAAAATGTAAAAGATGCCTTTCAGATTGTAAAACCGGCGGCATTGAAAGGGAAGCATTTATTATTGGTGGATGATGTGATCACTACAGGCGCTACCATAGAAGCTTGCGCTGAAGCATTACTTCATATTCCCGGAGTGAAAGTGAGCATTGCTGCATTGGCCAAAGCAGATTATTAAACTTGACACGAATGGTATTTGACACGAATGCGCTAATGATATTTGACACGAATGCGCGAATGGTATTTGACACGAATGCGCGAATGGTATTTTACACGAATGCATGAATGATACCCGACACGAATGCGCTAATGATATTTGACACGAATGCACGAATGATACCCGACACGAATGCGCGATTGGTATTTGACACGAATGCACGAATGGTATTTGACACGAATGCGCGAATGATACTCGACACGAATGCGCGATTGGTATTTGACACGAATGCACGAATGGAACTCGACACGAATGCGCGATTGGTATTTGACACGAATGCGCGATTGGTATTTGACACGAATGCACGAATGGTATTTGACACGAATGCGCGAATGATACCCGACACGAATGCGCGAATGATATTTGACACGAATGCACGAATGGTATTTGACACGAATGCACGAATGATACTCGACATGAATGCCACGCCTATGTCGAGGCAGGTACTTTGGGTATTTTATTCGTGCATTCGTATTTGAATTCGTGCATTCGTGTTTAGATCTTTATCTTTTGCCTGATAAATAGGCGCTGTCATATAATTTGAATTGGTGCATTTGTGTTTAGATCCCGCCTTATGGGGGTAATATTGCCTGCTCGCTTTTATGCCCTCCGTGCGCCTTTAATAGGGCGGAAGCAGGGAGAAGACAGGGAGTATCCTCCTTTTGTCCTGCTCTTTGATTGGGTGGAGAAGTGCTCTATAATAAAACAAAAGGTTAAAAAAGTATTGCTATTGGATAAAATACAGGAAGAATTATCTGAAAAGTGATTTTACATTTACGGCCGAAATGCAATCGTTTGCTAAATCATATAATATGAAGGGGTATTTGCTCTATTTATTTTTCTTATGCAGTGGCGTATCAGCCTGTACCGCTGAAACAAAGACTGTACTAATGCCTCAACCGGCTATTCCCGGACAATCAGACGGAGTCATTGATACCGGTTACACCCATGCGGTACTGAAAGCCAATGGAGCTCAAAATGCTTATGCACAAATCAATGGTGTACTCGGAGGAACTGCGGAAGAAACGCCGGACTGTTCTCATCCTTCCTTCGGGCATCATATCCGGGAAGAATTTAATGCAGGGTTGAACGAATATGTATTTGCTTTTTACATTCATGTACATCCGGATAATGATCGTTGCATTAACTTTGACAGGCAACGTTGCGAGATCAAGACTTACGGGCCGTCGCCTGACAGCCTGAAAGGATTTTTGGGAGACCGGATGATATTCCGTTGGAAATTCAGATTGGATTCCGGTTTTCAGCCTTCAAAAGGCTTTACGCATATTCATCAGATTAAAGCCGGCGATGGGAATGATGGCGCTCCTATTATGACGATTACCCCCCGGTATGGTAGTCCTGACCAGTTACAAATTATCCATACAGGCGATACAAAAGCCACTTCATTGGGAGTAGTAAAACAGGTGGACTTGGCACCGTTTAAGGGAACATGGATACAAGCAGTGGAGGAAATAACTTTCGGCACTCATGGCAGCTACCGGTTGATTTTGTCCAGAGTAAGCGATGGTGAGGTCTTATTATCCTATTCTAATCATGATATGGATATGTGGCGGAGCAGGACAACTTTTGCTCGCCCTAAGTGGGGAATTTACCGCAGTTTAAAAGATTCAACTCGTCTGCGCGATGAAAAAGTATTGTTTGCAGATTTCGAAGTAGAAAAAAAGGTAAAATAACATTAATATTGGATAAAATACTATTTGGAATGACAAATACATTGTTGTACTATTGCATCCTCATTTTACATTGATTTTATTCCGGACGCACCCTTTGGTTAGTTTGCTTACTCTACATACTCTTTCTATACAGTTTTATTTGACTGCTATTGAAGGTTGAAAGGCTGGAATTAGACATATCCATTTTACCAAGACAGAGGAACCAAATTAAATCTTTTTTTTATTTTATAAGCCTGCAATCGTTTGTATTAGTACTTGATTTAGAATAGTTCATGTATTTTTTTAACCAAATAATTGCAATCGTTTGCAATATGTCAGTAATCAAAATGCAGTCATGATTCAAAGGGAATTTTTACATCATTATTACAACTTTAAAAAACAATCAATATGTTGAGATTTGTACTCCACAAAAAGGGACGCATGCCGTTGCTTTTTGTCTTTTTTCTGTTT
>SCQV01000433.1 GCA_004299085.1 Chitinophagaceae bacterium
GTAGATGCGGCCGGAGAAAACAGTATTGTAGTGGCTGCAGGAGCCAATGCCAATTTGCTGCCGGAAGATATGGAGGAGGCTTTAAATGAAATAGCCGCTGCAGGCATTCTGCTGATGCAACTGGAAATACCTATGAAGACGGTACATTTTGTTGCAAAATATGCTGCTTCCAAAGGAGTAAAAGTAATTCTGAATCCGGCGCCGATGAATGTGCTTACTCCCGAATTACTGAGTTGTGTTGACATTCTCACCCCGAATAAAACGGAAGCAGAAATGCTTTCCGGGGTAAAAGTGGATAATACGGAAAGTGCAAAAGAAGCAGCAAGAGTAATATCTGAGATGGGCGTAAAGAACGTGGTGATAACGTTGGGCGCATCGGGGGCGGTAGTTTATGGAGATGGAGAAACACAAGTGATTTCAGCGCCCAAAGTAAATGCACAAGATACTACGGCAGCGGGAGATGTATTTAATGGCGGGCTGGCAGTCGCGTTATCCGACGGTAAGACACTTGCCGAAGCGGTGAAATTTGCCGGCACTGCAGCTTCTATTTCTGTGACACGAATGGGAGCACAGTCGTCTATTCCGTATAGGAGTGAATTGATTGCAAGCGGGATAATGAAGGAGGATTTAAATCAGAAAGATAGTTAAGTAAATGTTTTGTTATGATACCCATTTAGAAAAAAATCACAATAAGAGAGTTTTGTATTGTCTGAAAAAAATAATCTCGAAAGCTATATGAGACATTATGGCCTTAATAAATAAACGATTAAAATATGAAGAAAATAATCTGGCTTACCGGACTAATATTTCTTGCACTATACACTGCGAATGCACAACAACCCAAAATACAAGGAAACCTCAAAGAACTATTTGCCGGGCCTTCCGACTCTGCTGAACGGGATTCGTGGCTGACTGCGATGAAGGCATGGAGAGTATCAGAGAAGGATAAGCTGCACTTCAGTGATGTTGAATATTTACGCCCGCAGCTTAGCTGGCTGAAGAAAGCCTTTATTTATGTCCAAATGATGGCTTGTGACCGTTATTTTTATGATCCGGTTACCAGGAAATATACTGTGGATCATTACCTGAATGACCTGAAAAGACAGTACGGCGGCATTGATGCAGTGCTTATCTGGCCGACTTATCCAAATATGGGTATTGATACCAGAAATCAATATGATCTTGTGCATGATATGCCGGGGGGCATAAAAGCTGTAAAACAAATGATAGCAGATTTTCATAAGCACGGAGTAAAAGTTTTTTTCCCCATCATGATCTGGGATAATGGCACGAGGAAACTACCATTTACCATGCCCGTAGTGCTCATAGGAGAAATGAAAGAAATTGGTGCCGACGGAATGAATGGAGATACGATGTGGGGAGTAACTGAAGACTTCAAACATGCTTATGATAGCCTTGACTATCCCATTGTTTTGCAGCCTGAAGTAGCTATAAAAGACCTCAAGATGGTAGAATGGAATATCTCGAGTTGGGGCTACTATTGGGATTATACCTTTGTTCCCGGTGTCAGTATTTATAAATGGCTCGAACCCAGACACCAGGTGTTCATAACCAATCGTTGGGCCGTTAATAAAACCAATGACCTTCAATATGCTTTCTTTAATGGAATTGGGTATAATGCATGGGAGAATATCTGGGGCATCTGGAATCAGATACCAGCGCGTTATGAAGAAGAAATCCGCAGGATAAACTTAATATATCACCAATTTCCCCGAATCTGGAATAGTAATGAATGGGAGCCCTTTATTCCCACCTTGCAAAAAGGTGTTTTTGCATCCGAATTTCCCGGCGAAGGTAAGACCATATATACATTGATAAATAGAGAAAAATCAGATAAAACAGGCAATCAAATGAGATTATCTTATCGGCAAGGCATGGCCTATTACGATCTATGGAATGGCAAAAAATTAATACCTGTAAAGAATGGAAATAATATTTATCTTAGTTTTCCCATAGAGGCGGATGGATTTGGTGCTATATTAGCCACTAAATCCAATCTAATGGAGAGCGACCTTAGTACATTTTTAAATAAAATGTGTACATTATCTCAAACACCTTTAAAAGATTTCTCTACTGATTGGGAACCGTTGCCGCAAAAGATTGTGCCCATACAAAAAACCATTCGGACAGCTAGTATACCTGAAGGAATGATTTTAATACCTGGCGTAAAGGATTATGTATTTGAATCAAAAGGGGTGTTTATTGAAGGTGATCCACTTCCTGACGCAGAAGGAATACAATATCCATGGGAAAAGCATCCTGCACGTTCCACCAAACATATAATGGATATTCCTTCGTTTTATATAGATAAATATCCCGTTACAAATAAACAGTTTAAAGAATTTTTGGATGCCACTCATTATCATCCAAAAGATGACCATAATTTTTTGAAAAATTGGAAAAATGGAAGCTACCCTACAGGATGGGGAAATAAACCGGTAACGTGGGTTTCTTTAGAAGATGCGAGGGCTTATGCTAAATGGGCAGGGAAAAGATTGCCGCATGAATGGGAGTGGCAATATGCAGCACAGGGAAGAGATGGACGATTATATCCTTGGGGAAATAAAATGGATTCAACTAAAATGCCGCCGCCGGATTCCGGTTTCAGCATGCATCCGCCTACCGATGTCAATGCCTTTCCCCAGGGTGCCAGTCCGTTTGGAGTTTTAGATATGACGGGAAATGTCTGGCAATGGACAGATGAATATGAGGATACTCATACAAGATTTGCAGTATTAAAAGGAGGAGGTTATTATCGGGCAGGAGGATCGAAGTGGTATTTCCCAAGGGCTTATGAAGTAAATGAATATGGTAAATACCTTTTAATGGCTCCCAGCATTGACCGTTCGGCTGCTATTGGCTTTCGTTGCGTTAAAGATAAATAGTTTAACTATGATCAGTAAAAGATTATTTTCCGTATTTTTTCTGTCCATTGTTATAATGGGTTGCAGGAAACAGCCTGGGCATGAGCCCGTATCCATCATCTTAGATACCGACATAGGCCCGGATTATGATGATGTGGGCGCTATCACCATTCTGCATGCCATGCAGCAAAAAGGAGAAGCTACAATATTAGCTACCGTGGCAGATAATAAATACGAAGGCATCGCGGCTGTGCTGGATGTATTCAACACTTATTGGGGTGATCCTGATATTCCTATTGGTGTACCCAAAGGGTATGCCATGGATATGAGTGATCCTCAACATTGGACGGACAGCATCCTGGCGAAATATCCGCATAAGCTAAAGTTTAATGGCGATGTGCCCGGATCGGTAGAGGTCTATCGGAAAGTGTTAGCAGCTCAACCGGATACAAGCGTTACCGTAGTGTCCATTGGGTTCTTAACTAATCTCGGCAATTTACTAAAATCCAAGCCGGACAGTTATTCCTCTCTTAACGGTATGCAACTGGTGAAGAAGAAAGTAAAGCTATTAGTATGCATGGCAGGAATGTACCCGTCAGGCAGGGAATTTAATATGTATCATGATTCGGCAGCCTCTCAGGAGGTCGGAACTAACTGGCCTACAGAGATCATTTTCAGTGGATTTGAAATTGGTAAGAATATTAAAACGGGATTACCCTTGGTTCACGATACCGGTATTCATCATGATCCGGCTAAAGATGTATTCAGGATTTCTATTCCCATGGACCCGATTGATTCTGCAGGGAGAATGAGTTGGGACGAAACTACCACTTTGGTAGGAGTAAGAGGGTATGAGCCTTATTTTACTTTACATCCGGGCAGAGTTATTGTGAATTCTGATGGCAGTAATCGCTGGGATAATAATGGGAAAGGTCAATATTATTTGGTACAAAAGGAACCTCCTGAAAACGTAGCGGATGTGATCAATCAATTGATGATGCAAACGCCTGAAAGCAGTAAGCAGTAGGCAGTGGCAGTAGGTAGTCAATAGTGAATAGTCAATGGTCAATGGTGAATAAGAGATTAGTAACCGTACCTTTCACCAATCATTCGTAGTAAAGAGGTCAACAACATTATTTGGTACAAAAGGAACCCCCTGAAAACGTAGCGGATGTGATCAATCAATTGATGATTCAAACGCCTGAAAGCAGTAGGCAGTGGCAGTAGGTAGTCAATAGTCAATAGTGAATAGTCAATGGTGAATAAGAGATCAGTAACCGTACCTTTCACCAATCATTCGTAGTAGAGAGGTCAACAACTGAATCTTTGGATTTTAAATCAAATATCATAGATCAAAGTTCATAAATCATAGATCAAAGATTAAATCAGACATCAAAAAATCAGAGATAATCAAATAAAAGACTACTACTATGTTTATCGTACAGAATTATAGTATTGCGATTATATTTTGCTTCATCACCATGCTGTGCTGGGGATCCTGGGCCAATACACAGAAGTTGGCAAGCAAGAGCTGGCGCTTTGAATTGTTTTACTGGGATTATGTGATAGGCATTCTGATATTCTCTATCATTTCTGCCTTTACGTTAGGCAGTATCGGTAACGGGGGCAGAAGCTTTCTGAATGATCTGGCGCAAGCTAATATTTCCAATATAGGCAGCGCTTTTTTAGGAGGTATTATTTTCAATGCTGCCAATATCCTTTTTTCAGCGGCCATTGCTATTGCAGGCATGGCGGTAGCCTTTCCGATAGCAATTGGACTGGCATTGGTGCTGGGCGTATTGATCAATTATATTGGCGAACAAAAAGGGGATCCCGCTTTTATCTTTATAGGCGTTTTGTTAGTAGTAGTCGCAATTATATTAAATGCGCTTGCTTATAGAAAAAAGTCAAGCGGATCAAATAGTATTTCTTCAAAGGGTATTTTCATAGCCCTGATTGCAGGCCTATTGATGTCGTTTTTTTATCGCTTTATTGCTGCGTCCATGGATCTGAATGATCTTGTGCATCCGGGAGCAGGGAAAATGACGCCCTATACAGCCGTATTTATTTTCTCGGTGGGAATATTTACCAGTAACTTTTTATTCAATACCCTATTAATGAAAAAGCCTTTTGAAGGAAAGCCGACAGGATATGCGGCTTATTTTAAGGGGAAATCTAAAACGCATCTGGTAGGGGTGCTCGGCGGACTGATATGGGGATTAGGGAATTCTTTTAACCTGATTGCAGCGGGAAAAGCAGGCCCGGCTATTTCTTATGGATTAGGACAGGGCGCTACGTTGATAGCGGCGCTTTGGGGCGTGTTTATATGGAAAGAATTTAAGGATTCCCCCAAAGGCACCAATGGATTGATTACGGCTATGTTTATATTTTTTGTTATCGGATTGGGATTTATCATTTACGCGGGAATGTAAATGAAGTAAGTAATCGAAACAATTTCTGAATGACATTGGAATCGTGTCTATGATCCTTACGCCGAGTTCTCCTCCTTTTGATGCCGATACCTGATTTTATCAAATTGAACTCTTAAGGAATATTCATTGCTTTAGGAAACTCTCATTAAATCCTTTCACGATAGAATGGGAGAAAGGTGCCACCTTTTGGATTGTCGTGGGCGAAGCCCGTGGTTATTCATATTAAACCCCTTTCAGGGGTATTATGGACTTAATAGCGTAAAAATAAGTCCGCTTTGTATAGGTAGCTATTTTAACGTGAGTTCGAGCCATTTCATCTCAATAAGCCAGGCAATATTGTCGGCTCGTCTGTACCTTTAGTGCGCTTTTAATAGGGCGATGATAGGGAGAAGATAGGGAGAATACAGGGAGAAGGTAGGGAGTATCCTCCTTTTGTCCTGTGCTTCGATTAGTCTTTTATGATTTCCTGATCCACCCAGTTTTCTGTACTTATTCATACATTGAGTGCGCTTTAACTACGCTTTATCCATGCTTTTACCATACTTTATCCATACTTCATCTATGGTGTATCCATGAAATATCTATGCCTGCCGCCTCAGGACGTGCCGGGATTGTCTTCATTCAAAAGGCGTCATTTTTATCCTAACCATTCTAAAATCAGTGACTTAATCATCGAACTCACGTTATTTTAGATAGAAGACTGTAGGTCTTCAATTTGATTAACATTCTCTTTTTAGGTTCAGCGATGAGATAAAACGATATTTTGGAATGCATCCTCTTTAACGTACTTTCTAAATCGAAAACCATTAATCGTTAATC
The DNA here is from genome assembly GCA_004299085.1 of Chitinophagaceae bacterium. Taxonomy (GTDB): domain Bacteria; phylum Bacteroidota; class Bacteroidia; order Chitinophagales; family Chitinophagaceae; genus FW021-bin31. The sequence continues at coordinate 6,137 of SCQV01000433.1, forward strand.
TTCAATCTTAAATATCTTAACTAAACGACATTGATACATGGTCATACGAAATCTTTTGTCTGTTAAGTTACTGAGCCACGATCACTTTCAGCCCTCTTTCATGCAATTGCTTAACGATTCCCGGCGCTACGCCACTATCCGTAATGATATAATCCACCTGATCAAAGTCACATACTTTTCCCAAACCCCGGCGTCCGAACTTACTGCTGTCCGCGAGTATAACTACTGCTTGCGCCGAAGCGATCATTTTTTGATCCAGGCTCGTTTCAGCTAAGTTAGTAATGGATAAACCGAAGTCCGGATCTATGCCATCCACTCCCATAAAAAATATACCGCAGGAAATCTTTTCCAATATCTCTTCGGCATAGGTGCCGGCTACGGAAGACGAATTGGGCCTGATCAGCCCACCCAACTGCAGCACTTGGATGTTTGGCCGGTGACAAAGTTCCAGCGTTATCTTTACCGCGGGGGTAATAACGGTTAAAGGTTTTGAGGGGTGTAAAAGGCGGGCAAGTGCAAATACCGTTGTGCCCGAGCCGATGATGATGGAATCATTTTCTCCAATAATAGACAAAGCAGCCTGGGCAATTTGCTCTTTTTCTTTGGCATGCATGAACTCTTTTTCATTGATGGTTCTTTCGATGGCATAAGGATTGCTGATGGAAGC
>SCQV01000434.1 GCA_004299085.1 Chitinophagaceae bacterium
GAATCCCGAATCAGCATTTGGGTTGGCAGCACTTTTTTCTCGAATTCAGTTACAGGCCTTCTGCTTTCGATCAGATTAATTAATAATGTGGTGGCTATTTGTCCCATTTCAAAAGCCGGTTGCCTTACTGTGGTCAGGGGGGGGTTAAATAAGTCCATCAGTTCAGAATTGGAAAAAGCTACCAGGCCTACATCCTGCGGCACTCTGATTCCTTTTCTTTTTAATAAGCGAAGGCAACCTACAGTAAGTTTATCTCCTGCAGCGAAGATCACTTCAGGTTTTTTCTTTGAGGAAAACCAGCAGTTTAATGCCACCCCGATTTCCTCTTCGACAAGCCCTCCATGCGGACAAAATTGTATATAATTTTCCGGCAAGGAAATATGATTATCTTCCAGCGCTTTCAGATAACCATTCACCCGTTCGACAGAAATGGACAGATGCTTCGCATTCGACAATAAAGCAATATGGCGGTAACCGGTTTGAATAAGATGCTTTACAATATTATAGGCGCCGTGAAAGTTATCTACCGTAACTATGTGTGTCGGAATATTCTCCGCCACTCTGTCAAAAAAAACGATGGGTAATCCTTTTTCATGTAATTTATCGAGGTTTTTTGTGTCCTTTGTTTCAGTGGAAAGTGAGATGAGTAATCCGTCAATGGAACGGGATGTTAAATATTGAAGGTTGGCTACTTCGCGGTCATACGATTCGTGACTTTGTGCAATCAGCACATGATAGCCGCGGTCATAAGCGATGGACTCAATACCGTTGATGGCCTGAGAAAAGAAAGTATTGGCGATTTCAGAAACAATGACTCCAATAGAACGGGTACGGCGTTCTTTTAAACCCAAAGCAGCCGGATTAGGCTGATAATTAAATCTCTCCGCATATTCCAGCACACGCTTCTTTGTTCTCTCGCTGATTTCATAGCTGTCACGCAAGGCGCGGGAAACAGTGGACGTGGATAAACCTAAGGCTTTGGCAATATCTTTTAATGTGATGACTTCAAATTTCATCCCGGAATAGCTTAATTCGGGACAAAAGGTACGGTAAAAGTTTGGATTCAGCGTTTCAATACGTAGCATTATTAAGGCATTTGTTTCAAATTTTCCCATCGTACCACCCATTTACCATTCTTTGGAAACCCCGGATTGGGCGGCCCTTTATAACCATCCCAGCCGGCGCACATCAAAGCGACAGCCGTCAACAGCGAGCCATTTCCGGGGAGATAACACCGCAGGTTAGCGCGCTGATAATTATTGCCGTCGGGTAAATAAGTATTTTTTGTTACGGGCATCATCAAGGCATCCATGGCTTGATCCGGCATGCCGAGACGGGTGGCTGTCATAGCTACCATCGGATAATCCCATCCCCAGGTGCCTTTCCAGTCCCAAACTTTCATTACCTTTTCCAGGGTTGTCCGCATAACGGCAGTATCTACTTTCTTAGTTAGTGGTAAAAATCCATAAGCCATCAGCATCGAAGGATGATCGGTAGTATATCTTGGATTAGTATAAGTATCCGGGAATGATTGAGCTGCCAGATAAACACCTTTCCTTACAGGTAAAGTTGAAAGAGTATTCATGACTTTGTCCCATTGAGCATTTCTGCTCATGCCTAATCGTTCTCTCCATTTTTGGGCAACAGATAATCCCCAATACCAATAAGCTAATTCAAACGTGGGGTTGATGGCGCTGTCTCTGTTAAAACGTTCCTGTGCCGGAATGAGGGCCGGCCCGAGTACGTATTTCTTCGTTAATGAATCATACCAAGGATAGGATGCCATAAAATCTGCCGTTCCAAAGACGAGGCCTTTATATCTTTCCAAAAACTTTCTTTCAGGATGATCACGATAACATAGTTCCAACATGTAAATGATGTGTGGCTCCTGCCATATCAGAAAAGGGCCAATAGGTGAAGGACTCTCTCTGCCGGAAGGATCAGTCATTTTGGGCCAACGAATACCTTTATATCCCTGCCGTTCTGCAGTTTCTCTTCCACGATGTGCGATTTGCTGATACCAGGGTAAACTTTTTTCTAATAAAGAAACATGGTTCCATAAAGTGAAATGAGACTCATGCCAGAAATACATTTCCAAATGAAATTTCCCATACCAGCTATTATAAGTAAGACCCGTTTCCTGTGGCGGATAAATACCTGCATCCTGAATACGGGAGAGATATTGAGAAAGTACAATTCTCCTCTCCAGTTCGCCGGCTCGTGGATCGGTGCTGCCTGAAAGATCCACTGCACCACCGGTTTCCCAGAATTGTTTCCAGGCGGCCTTATTTTCAGATTCTATGATATCAAAATCACTTGATTGAATATGGGGTATTTTTTGACTAAAAGCACAGGTGAAGGAAAAAATGCTATCCTTTTTACCGGGAATGATTTCGAATTCCTGTTGTTTAATTTGTTTAAACATACCCTTACCTTGCCATGTGAGCCTGACGTAATAAGTAGTAGTATCCATTCTTCTTTGCAATACGGCTTCATGTGAATTTTGAATCAAAATAATAGTCTGATGCTTATCAGGATGATTCCAGTCGCACGCATTATCCCATTGAACGGAAGCATAAGGAAAACGAATTTTTATATTCATTCTGCCTTCTTTAAATAAGGTAGAAGTCGCCCGTACTGCTATTTTATCTTCCTGCTGATCACAGATAGTTTTTACCTTCACCGGTTGATCGTTCACTGAAAAATGGCTGATGATCTCTCCTGTCCACAAATCAAGTTCCTGATGAATATTTTTTATATCGTTTATGCCGGCGGCAGAATCATTTGCTTTGCGAATATTCCAGCCAATTTTACCCAAATCAATTCTTTGAGGATTTTCACGCAACCATGCAGTTGCCAGCTTTTTTCTTTCCGGCGATTTAAAAGAAGTAACATAAGG
>SCQV01000435.1 GCA_004299085.1 Chitinophagaceae bacterium
CGCTTCGCTGGTGGGCATCTGTGACGCCTCATCAAAGAGGATCAAATCAAACGGCTCGTTGTTAATGTCCAGATATTGCGCCACTGAAATGGGGCTCATCAGCATGCAGGGCATCATCCTGGGTAATAGATTGGGAATGTTATTAAAGAGCTGCCGGATAGACATACCCCGACCATTGCTCTTGATCGCCTTTTGCAGGATACCGGTCTCCGAAGTAGCCACGGCGCCCTGGGAAAATATGGGTACCCGGGATGCCAGTTCCGCGTACAACATCTCCTGTGTAAGTCTGGTAAAGGTATTCGTAAGCTCCCGGAACCTCATAATCTGCGCAGCAAAATATTGACCGTTAAATGCGGATAATGGCTGGCTGGTGGCAATGATCTGCAGGGCAAGACTGCGGGCCAGGCTCTTTTTAAAGCTGTCCAGCATCTGATCCGTTTTAAATGCTTCTGCCTCATAGGCTGCAATAAAACTTCCCAGGTGCAGTGCAAATGCTTTTTTGCGTACCTGTGTCCAGTTAAACCAGTTTTTAAGCCCGTCCAGGTGCGCATGCCATAAGGAAGCCTTTTCCAACCCTTCGTCTTTAGCATTGCTCCGCTCGAAGGGCAGTTGGCAACCCAGCACTTTTTCCAGGTCATGCCGCTTAGCCTGTTCGTCCCGGATCACCTGGTCTAAAGATTGCAGCAAACGGGCCTCACGCTCCATAAAAGAGGCCCTCCCCTTCTGAAACAAATGTCCAATTTCTTGACGACGGGTAAAAACAATAGCCGGATCAGCGTTCCATTTTAAAAGGTAATTGTTTAATGCCTTAATTCCGGCTAACGCTTGCCTAACCTGTTCCCATACAGGATGACCATTCTTCCAAAAACGACCCAGCTTTTCGTCTAGGTATTCTTTATGCTGATTTAAAACAGCATTATTTTCCTGATACGCAAGCGTGTCCAGTAAAATTTGCGGCACCTCCTGACCGGTGATGCCCCCGGTTTTTAAAAAAGCGTATAAATTCTTCTTTATTTTTTTCTGCCCAAAATACCGGGGCAGAAACCACTTTGCAGAGGCCAGGTTCCACTCTGTGAGCAGCGCACCTGCAGGCGCTTCTAACAAGGACGCCTGGAATTTTTGGCTCAACCCACTACTTATTTTATCCCGCTGTTCTCCTGCGGTGATCAAGGGTGCTAACGCTTCCTCAAAATCCGATAAATGCTGGATTTGAAAGAAGCTTTCCGGCATATCGGGTAACTGCAGGATGCAGTCGATCAGCTCCCTGAATTCTTGAAGGTGCCCGTCTGTCCAGTTATCATCAGGCCAAGGCAGCATTTGGGTAATCTGTTGCAATATCTGGTTCAGCTTTTCACGGGCCTTCATAAACAACTCGAGGTCTTGACGGATTTTTTCTTTTTGCTGGCTGCTATATTCACCGGGCTCCAGACCATACAGGGGATTTCTTTTGGAAGCGTCGCCACATAACCCGGCGGCCATTTGCAATTCTTCTGCTATATCTGTCCACTGATGCCACTTTTCCCTGTCCAGGGCGCTTAACTGCTCGGCAGAGAACGGGATGTCATCTTTTGCTTCAGGGTATTGAACATATTCATTGAACAGGTCGTACAGGGAATAGCCATAAGCTTGTTTTTTATGCAGTACTTCCACATGCTCGTTCAATACCTTGCGCAACTGGTTGAGCCGCTCAGCTTCCGACTTGAAACTATCCGGCGCTTGCTTCCTAATAATCTCCATCGTCTTTTGCAATTGAGCCAGCACTTCGGATTTCCGGGCTTTATTAGAGTGTAATTCCAGGCAGAAGGGGCCTAAACCGATAGCAGCCAGGCGACTCTGCACGACAGACAAAGCGGCCATTTTCTCCGCCACGAAAAGCACGCGCTTTCCACGATACAGTGCATTGGCAATAATGTTGGTTATAGTCTGGGACTTACCGGTTCCCGGAGGACCGTGTAAGACGAAGCTATTTCCGGCTGTGGCGGCACTAATAGCCCGTAGCTGAGTCGCGTCCGCATTTATGGGAAGCAACAGGTCTTCATAACCGTATTTATTATCAAGGTTTTCTTCCTGAATATAGTCAAGCGGGTCCTTTAAAGATCCGTTGGTCAGACCGGCAACAATAGGATGCGCTTTTAGTTTATCGGCATTTGAATGTATATCATTCCACATGATAAACTTATTGAAAGAGAAGGTGCCCAGAAATATTTGCTCTTCCACATCCCAGCGAGGCATGGACATGATCGTTTGCCGGATGATGTTAAAGATCAGTTTTACATCTACGCCACTCTCATCTCTTGGCAAAGGATCTAAACAGGATAATGCCAGGTCAAAGTCTTGTCTCAGTTTTTCCAGTAAGGTGATGTTCAGTACTGTATCTTCCTCCCGGCTTCGGATAATGAAGCCTTTTTTGACCGATTTCTGAATAATTTCTACAGGCACGAGCAGAAGGGGTGCAAATCTTGGCCGTTCACTGGAAGGAGTCTCATACCAGCGCAATAATCCGATTGCCAGGTACAAAGTATTGGCTCCGTTTTCCTCCATGTGGCTTGCCGGGCATTCCGGTACAACCCGGTTAATCCGGCATAGAGGTCTTCTTCAGAAACATACACACGCAGCCGCTTCTGTTTTAATTCTTCTCGTACCAATTGAAGCATGGGGTCCTGGCTATTCAGGGATTGATAGACGCCGGCACTGCGAAGGGGGTTTTCCCAATCCCTGGGCCTGGCCAGTATCTGAAACTCATCATCTCCTGCCATGGCATCTTCTAATTCGTTGGGTGGAATAGGAATGAACTGGAGCGAAGTCTTTGAGATACGGAGGTTGAGCAGGTTATTCCGAAGGCTCAGATCTAAAAGCTTCCGCTCCCATAGCTGTTGTTTCCCGAAACGAATTTCTTTGACATGATTTAGCTTAACGCTTTGTTCTAAAGCGGAAGGATCGCTTATATCCGGCTTCTGGTCAACATTATTTTCATGGTCTATCATTTGCCATTCTTCACCAACCTTTTTTCTCAATGGCATGGGCCTGATGCCGCTGAAGCGGCTCCGGTGCACATCAATAAAATAATCAAAAGCCAAGAGGTCAGCGAAATGATTAACCGCCAGTTGAATGGCATCATCAAAAGTGGGCGTCTGCCCTTCATTCATGGCCGTAGCTTCAATAAGCAGCATTTCGTTGATGCCGCTTGCCATTCTTTTGGAGAGCAAGGAAGGATCATCATTTACCGCATCTGGAAAAGTATCATCCACCAACCAGGCTCCTACAAAGGCATGTCCTTTGATGAGCACAATTATTGGATGCAATCCCATTGCCTCCAGGCAGGACGCATATAGCAGGGACATTTCAAGGCAATTTCCCATACCAGTGGCCAATACGGTGTCTGCCAGTCTAACCCGCTGACCCGCACCTCCAAAACTGGCAGGCACGCTGCAATAAGTAATGTTTTTCTCTTTAATGGCGGCATACAGCGCTGCCATTTGCTTTTTTACACGATCCGGATTCTGACTTTGATAATCATTAAGGGCGGAATTATCCGTCCATTTCCCGAGTATACTGGCCGCAGACTTAAGGATCGGAACCAGTTCCGGCAAATTGGGCATCACAAAGGCGGAGAGCATCTCCGGAAGAATACTTTTTCCCAGCCATTGGTCATATGCCAATAGGTCAATGTCATAATCCTCTGTGCAAACCTCTTTTCCATCTGCCCGGATAGACAGCTTTAAAGAAGCGGTCATTTTCTCTGTAAGGCTGTAAATGAAAACTGGGTTAAGCTTAAATCGGATTATTTCAGGCTGGAATGTGCCGCCTGGTAATAACTGCTCGGTATGGAGTTCCAGCGCCTCTGCAAAATCGTCCGAGGGTTCAATTTTTATAGTGAGGTTGGCCCATTCTTTATCTGTGGTATTTCTGATAGATAAGGTTCTGATGACAGGGACATGGTTTTGGTAGAGCGCATAGCTTACAGTGGGAAGGTAGTCGAAAACGACCTCGTTTGCAATAGATTCTTCAGGCATGATCATTTCAGGTTAAAATATAAGCCTCCAAATATAGAAAAAACCTATTAGATATATCATATTTGATCTGATAGGATACTAAAAATTTATGTTTCTAATCTAAAATTTAGTTGTTCAATCGGGCATAATCCTAATCCAAGGCTCTATAACAATATGAGGAAATATTCGTAATTTTATGGGTCAGCACCTCTTTCCTCGTCCTTGGTTTCTCCTATCCAGCTTACAACTTTGACCTTTTTATTAGTGGGGAAATGAGGCTTTTTATAGCCAATTGATTGTCGGCTTGTATGTTCATAGTTTGTAGTTCTTCATGATTAAGAACAATCTCTCTGACAACATCTAATATGCCCTTGAGGTGTTGCAATGGATTCCCGCTTTCCCCGCTGAACGGGAGTCTGGGAGCTCTGCCTGAACGAGTTAAGAGTTTTCTGATCTGGCCAGCGTTTAAAATTGTTACAATCTGTTAATCCCTTCACTTATCATTGAATGAAGAACAAGGGGGTCTTTGATGAATAGGGACAAGCGGCGTATTAGTGATCAAAAAGTCTCTGACGAAAATTCTCTGCATATAGTCCCAATAACGGATCAGACTGCCAGTATCTCTTTGCGTCTATGTCCATAATAATCAAACGCCCACAGCGTCCAACCCCGTTATCCAGGTTCAGGATATTTAAGGCTCGCAATGGCTTGTCTGTTCCCCATTTAGTGGTGGGAGTATGCCCGATATAAATTTCCCGGAAGTCAACCACGTCAAAAAATTCATCCGGAAGCCGTATGCTTTTGTTATAGGTGTGAGTCTGCAAGCCTTCTGCCCACAGAGACCTATCCCAATAAAAGTTTTCTTTCTTTTGTTTGTTAAAAGGGAGATGCCTGTTAAATCCGCCATGAACAAAGCATCTGTCTTGTTCATCGATATGATATAGCTGTTGGCTGTTAAAGAAAGTTTTATGTGTCTTCGGCACATCGTTGGCCCCCAGGGAGGCCTTACAACCGCAGCCAACAGCAAAGAATTTTCCATTCTTCCCCGCAGGGAGAGATAAGAAAGCAAGGTTCCCTTCCCTCCGTAAGTCCAGGAAGAAGGATGAAAGTCCGATTTAATGAAGTTATCAGACCAGTCATCATGATTACCTTTTATGGCAATGAGTTTTTTTAATTTTAGCAATTCCTTTACGCACTCATATACTTCAGGGTACCCGTCGACTATACCACCTAACTGGATTAGTCGGTCATTTTCGTAATCAAACGAGGATCGTTCCAGGCATTGTAATAATGCCTTATAAGCACCATGTATGTCTCCCATTACAAATGTCCGCATGGCTGCCGGTTTTTTACTTACAGTATGGCCAAAGATGCAATTATATTGGCAGAGAACCAAAATTTAATAAACAGAAATGAATCTTTCTAATTCAGTGGTTACGGAGGTTTACAAAAGTATTTGAGAATCTTACCTTCGCAGCGCTTTTTTGGGAGTTCTTTTTGTAGATTTGCGCTGCCAAATATTGGCAGAGGATGTTTGATAAGAGTGAGAAATGTCGTTTTGTTTTATAACTTGTTCATTCTCAATAGGTATAGCCCGATAAACGGCCGCTAATTTGGCCAGATCGTCTAAAAAGCAGTTCGAGACTTGTACCAGAGGGGCTACTCAAAAAGCCGGCATAGACAGTATGTTGGCTTTATTTTTTTTGATATTCGTCATTTTGTCTTGGAAATAATAAAGTTAGCCAGGATACGGATATTTCAGGCTATTAAGGTAAAATTCAATTTCCATAAAAAGGTGTATAAAAAAACCTTATAGACCTTAGTAGCTTACATGGCTCGATTTCGGAATTAAGCCTTATTAGCTTTAATAGCAACTAATAGCAATAACTTCTATTATTTTGGCGAAGGACTAATTTTTTATTCAGATACCCTCAAAAACCATTCATGCCCGGATTTACTATTGCCATTGCAGGAAGACCCAACGTGGGGAAATCCACTTTGTTTAACCGCCTGCTGGGTGAGCGTAAAGCGATTGTGGATGACGAAAGTGGTGTCACCCGCGACCGGCAATATGGTATCACCGACTGGAACGGTAAAACATTTAATGTAATTGATACTGGCGGTTTCGTGCCTCATTCCGAGGATATTTTTGAAAGAGAGATCCGCAAGCAGGTACAAATAGCCATGGATGAAGCAAACCTGATCGTTTTTATGTGTGATGTAACGACCGGTATCACCAGCTTAGATGAGGAAATGGCCAGGCTGTTGCGAAGGGTAACCAAACCGGTGCTGCTGGCAGTTAATAAGGTGGACAATCATCAGCGTTTATTAGATGCTGCAGAATTTTATTCATTAGGCTTTGAACATATATTTTTCCTTTCCTCCATCTCAGGCAGCGGTACCGGTGAATTGTTGGATGCCGCAGCCGCCCATATTCCCGAAGATACGGCTGAAAATACTGAAGAGGCGAACCTTCCGCGCATAGCCATCATTGGCCAACCGAATGTGGGAAAATCATCTTTATTAAACTTATTAGTAGGTTCAGAAAGAAATATCGTATCGGATATCCCCGGCACTACCCGTGACACCATTCATACGCGATATAAGCTTTTCCAAAAAGACTTTATCTTAATTGATACAGCAGGCATCCGGAGAAAGAGTAAAGTGCATGAGGATCTGGAATTTTACTCGGTTATCCGCGCCATCAAAGCGATGGATGAAGCGGACGTCTGTATGCTGCTGATAGATGCTGAAAAAGGAATCACCGCACAGGATTTGAACATTTTCAGCCTGGCTGTAAATAAGGGAAAAGGAATCGTTTTACTGGTCAATAAATGGGATTTAATAGAAAAAGAAACAAATACCGCCGTTCAGCTTGAAAAAACTTTAAAAGAGAAGTTAGCCCCTTTTACGGACGTTCCTATTATCTTTACTTCCGTAACAGAAAAGAAAAGGGTGTTTCAGGCTATGGAAGCAGCATTAGAAGTGTATGAACACAGGAAGCAGAAAGTATCTTCATCCAAATTAAACGACATCATGCTGAAAGTGATAGACCGTTATCCCCCGCCAATGGTCAGGGGTTACGCGGTCAGGATCAAATATGTCACGCAATTGCCTACTGTAGTCCCTTCTTTCGCTTTTTTTTGTAATCACCCCAAGGATATTAAAACGCCTTATAAAAATTACTTAGAGAATCAATTGCGTTCCCATTTTTCGTTCAGCGGCGTTCCCCTCAGGATATTTTTTAGAGAAAAATGATCGGATTTTGTATTCCGGACAGGTAACAATACCTTTGTTCCCTTCATATATTAAAATTCTGTTTTATGCTTAAGAAAGTATGCACATTAGGCGCCATCTGCGGCATGTTTATGATGGCATCCTGCCAGAGTCAAAGCAATTCAAAAAATAATACTCAAACAGGCGCTGCCTTAGATTCAATGGTGGATCAAGCCACTTCTGCGGTGAAAGGTTCTGCAGATTCAGTCAAGCAATCCATTAATACGGCTGTGGATAGTACGAAAGCAAAGATTGACTCTAAAATGAAAGGTCATTAATATATAATTTTTAATGATTATCCGTTTAAGTACAGGAACATCTTTTGAATAATGCCCAAAGGGCTCCTTCGGAGAACATTGAACCTGCCTATGCCGGCAGGCAGGCAAGGAATGATGAACCTGTCTGCCGATAGGCCGGTATTGAAGTAGGGACAGTACTTCTAAAATCGGAAATCGGCGTTGGATATTCGATATTGAGCCAAACGAGAGCTATCATATGGGTTCCTGCATTATAGCGCATAATCATTTAATTTTTCTAAAACCTCCATATAGGAGGTATCTGTTTGTCCTGACGGGCAATCCCTTCAAATAGTTCAGAAAGGCTGCGTGGTAAACGAGTTTGTCTATGGTTTCTTAAAATGCCCAATCCCATATTCTTAATCGCCTCCTAAGGTATTCATTCCCCCATCTCTTGTAATGCCCTTTCCACCATGTTGTCACGAGTGTTCATTACCATATAATACCCTTTAAGTTGCCACAATTCTCTGGCAAAAAATGCTTTTATCCGGGTGGCTACTTCCAGTTCATTGGCAGCACCAAGATGCTTAACACCAGTTATTCCCCACTTAAGCGTATATTGCTGAAAAGACTGCATAACCGTCGGCGATACCTGGTAATTTTTTACAAAATCCACTGCGTTCTTGTATTCACCAAACTCATTTTTGTGCTGATTAAAATATCGAAATGCAAAATCAAAGATAGTGCTGCCCGCATACAGGGATAACATAATTGTATCCAGTCGTGTGGTATCAATCGGAACGAAGACATCCGGCATGATGCCTCCTCCTCCATATACCCGGCGATGTTTTATTTTAGTATAATAATGAGTGGTGTCGGTAAAATGAATGCTGTCTGCATAGGTTAATTCCCCATGTTGGTAACGTTCAAGGATATCATCAAAATAAACAGACCGGTTGCCGGTATAAGGACGCTGAATACACCTTCCCGAAGGGATATAATACCGGGCCACTGTCAGCCTTAAGGCTCCGCCATCATCCAGGCTATATTGTTCCTGTACCAATCCTTTGCCAAAAGTTCTACGGCCTATGATAGTGCCTCTGTCCCAATCCTGAACAGCACCCGCAAGAATTTCACTGGCAGAAGCGGTACCGCCATCTACCAGAATAGTCAGTGGTCCTTTCTCAAAAACTCCTGCTTTGTTGCAGGTATAATCCTGGCGTGGATAATGCGCTCCCTCTGTATAAACAATCAGCTTATTATCACTCAACAATTCATCGGCAACATTTACTGCCGCATCCAAATAGCCGCCCGAATTTTGACGAAGGTCTATCACCAGCTTTTTAAGCCCTTCCTTTTGCAGCTTCAGCATGGCATCCATAAACTCCGGATAAGTATTGGCTGCAAACCTGTTTATCCTGATATATCCGATGTCCGGAGTGATCATATAAGAAGCATCAATGCTTGGCAAAGGAATGATGGCTCTTGTGATGGCAAATGGTAATACCTTATCGTTCCGCAATATTGAAATATTTACCTTGCTTCCCTTTGGCCCCCTCAGTAAATCTTTAATACGGCTTGTAGTAATATGTACTCCCGCTACACTCGAATCATTTATTGCCAGAAGCTTATCTCCCACCTCTATGCCAGCCAATGCTGCCGGACCGCCGGGAATGGCATCTGTAATATTGATAGTGTCCTTGAGCATGATGTATTCAACACCTATTCCCTGAAAACTTCCTTCCAGATTTTCATTGACCTGTGCAAGCTCTGATGCAGGAATATACACGGAGTGTGGATCCAAATGGGCCAATATAGCCTGAATAGCGTCATTTTTTAAATCTTTGACATGGGCGCTGTCAACATATTTCAGCCTTGTCAGGTTTAAGATTTCCTGAATAGTGCTTTCTCTGGCAGGATTTAAAATATAGGCATGCTTATAACCCTGAATATCCCGTAGCTTAAAGCCGAGGAAAATGCCTGCAGCAAGAAATATGGAAAATAATAAGGGATAAAAAACTTTTATTCTTTTTTGCGGCTCACTCATTGAACTGTCATTATTTGCTTATATCTTTACCTGAAGAATGCGCAAAAGTACTATAAATCACCCGCTTCTGGCGAAAATGTTGTTTTGTCTAATCATTAAATAACCTGTCTGGAAACAGGCAGTCCATTATAAAGATATCCGAATGAAAAATTCCCATATTCTCATTGCCGACAGCGGTTCTTCCAAAACAGCCTGGTGCCTTTTATCTGTCGAAAGCAAAAAGATGATGCAGACAAAGGGAATCAGTCCATATTTTATGACAAAAGAACAGATAAATGACGCGCTGGAAAAGGAACTGTTTCCGCTTTTACCTATAGAAACAACTAAAATATCCGAAGTATATTTTTATGGTACGGGACTGGCAGACCCCCAGAATATCCACCTTCTGAAAAAGGTGCTGGAAGGTACTTTTATCAACAGTGAGGCTTATGTAACGCACGACATGATGGGCGCAGCCCGTGCGCTTTGCGGCCATGAGAAAGGAATTGCGTGCATTTTAGGCACCGGATCCAACTCATGTTATTACAATGGAAGTAAAATTATTAAAAATAATCCCGGATTGGGATATGTTCTGGGAGATGAAGGAAGTGCCGCTATTCTGGGGAAAAAAGTGATACAATATTATTTATATCAGACTTTTGATGAAGAATTAAAATTATCTTTTGAGAAAGAATTTCAGACAACGAAGGAGGAAATATTGTTTAATGTATATAAAAAGCCTTACCCAAACCGCTATCTGGCTTCATTCTCCTATTTCCTCTATGAACACAGAGGACATTATATGATAGAAAATATATTGGAAGACGCCTTGAATGATTTCTTTTTTTATCATGTTTGCAAATATGCAGGCAGTTGGGAATACCCAATTCATTTTACAGGAGGAGTAGCATGGGCCTATAAGGATATCATTCTGGAGCTTTGTAACACTTATGGAATGACACCAGGGAATATCATAAAAGAACCTATTGAAGGGCTTGTCAGCTTCCATAAAGCGGAGATGAACAATTCCTGAAATCCCCGCCAAGATTTCCCCGATAGCCTCAAAACGTTTTTTTATCTTTGCGCCCTAAACCTTAATTCTTCCTTTTCGGTCAAAAATATGTTTGAGAGAATAACAGAATTACCATCAACTTACCGCCATCTGGAGAAGATGAGCATAACTGAAATACTAAATCATATCAATGATGAGGATAAAACAGTTGCTATAGCGGTAGAGAAGGCGATTCCCCAAATTGAAAATCTGATAGCCGCCATTGTGGACAAAATGTTGGCAGGTGGAAGGTTATTTTACATTGGTGCAGGAACCAGCGGCCGGTTGGGCATCGTTGACGCCTCCGAGTGTCCGCCTACTTTCGGCGTGCCTTTCGACCTGGTAATCGGCATTATCTCCGGAGGTGATTCTGCGATTCGTAAAGCAGTAGAATTTGCTGAGGACAGCAGAGAGCAGGGATGGATAGACCTAATGGAATATAATGTCAGTGAAAAAGACGTGGTGGTAGGCATCGCTGCCAGTGGCACTACTCCTTATGTGATTGGCGCTCTGAAAGAATGCCGCCATCGTGGAATTATTACCGGATGTATCACCTGCAACCC
>SCQV01000047.1 GCA_004299085.1 Chitinophagaceae bacterium
TCCTATTAACCCCTTTATCTTAACTTCCTGGTCATTAAAGCAATCTACAATTCTTTTTGCGCCAAAGCAGGTGGCTTCTGCCAATGCTCTGAAAACAGAAGGCGCACTACTTGCCAAATCCAGGTGGCTGATAGCAGCTTTTAACTCCTGGTTTGCATCCGGTGTACGGCGGCCATTCAGCCAGTCTAAGGCGAGTTCGCTGTTTTCTTTTAGAGGTAATTTATCTGCTTCATTGCTTAGCTCAACGATGATTTTACCGGCTATTTCCTTTTTTAGTAACTCAGCAGTTTCGTGGCCAATTAAAGAGGATTGGCTTAATAGTTGTTGCAGAGGCCAGCTCAACATTTTCCCAAACCAGGCATATACATCCCCGAATCCGGATTGCCCTGCTTCCATACCCATCATACCGGGTATCACCGAACCGGGTACCTGTCCGCAAATGCCTTTTACTAATTTCCCATCCACTTCATTTTCGGGCGCTACCAGCATATCACAAGTAGAGGTTCCCATCACCTTACTGAGATAATAGGGTTCAATCTGTCCGCCCACAGCGCCCATGTGCGCATCAAAAGCGCCCATACCAATTATTACATTAGTAGTTAATCCCAATCGCTCCGCCCATTCTTTACAAAGATTTCCCGCAGAAATATCCGAGGTGTAAGTTTCTGAGAATAATCTTTTTGTAAAACATTTTAATAAGGGATCCAATGAACAGAAAAAGTCATCCGGCGGTAATCCGCCCCAATCTTCTGACCATAATGCTTTATGTCCGGCTGCGCAACGGCTGCGTTTCATTTCTGAGATATGTTTCCCACCCGTGAGCAAAAATGGAATCCAGTCGCAATGTTCCACCCAGGAATAACAGGCATCACGAATGGCTTCATCTTCTCTTAAAACATGCAATAGCTTTGACCAAAACCACTCTGAAGAATAAACACCTCCCACATATTTCAGATAATCAATATCAAATTTCTTTGCATGCTGATTGAGTTCAGCCGCTTCTTTCACTGCCGAATGATCTTTCCATAGGACGAACATAGCATTCGGATTTTCCGCATAAGCTGAATGCAATGCCAAGGGAACACCCGATTCATCCACGGCCACAGGAGAAGAACCGGTAGTGTCTATTGAAATACCTTTTAGGTGTTGAATTACATAAGTTCCAGCCGTTTTTAAAGATTTTTTTATTGTATTCTCCAGTCCTTCTATGTAATCCAAAGGATGTTGCCTGAATTGATTGCCGGCAGGGTTACAAAATAATGCATCCTTCCAGCGGGGATAGTCATACACAGCAGCGGCAATCTCTTCTCCGTTCAGGGCATTCACTATGACTGAACGGACGGAATCTGTACCAAAATCTACTCCAATGACAAATTGATCCGGCTGCATGATGTTATTTTGGTGTCAAATAAACACTTATTTTTTTAAATAAAAAAATTTTTGTCAGATCAGATGATCCGGATTAGGGATAAATTTCAGAAAAGCATGGAAATTGGCGGTGTATTTCCGCTTATTCAGCTTATAATAAAAAGCGCCTTTTTTGGATGCGGACTTATCCTTGTCTTTCTGCTTCATGAGCAAATCGGTGGATAATATTTTGCGGCTGAAATTCCGCTTGTCAAAAGCAGCGTCATATACATCTTCATACATATTCAGCAACTGAGGCATCGTAAATTTCTCAGGAAGCAATTCGAAAAGAATAGGATGTAAGGAAGCCTTGTATCGAAGGCGTTTGCGCGCCAGTTCCACCATAGCTGAATGATCGAATATAAGTTTCGGATATTTGTCAATCGGGTACCATCCGGCATGATATTTCCCGCTGATCTGCTTTTCATACTGATGAATATCAATGAGTGCAAAGTAGGCAATACTAAGTGTTCGCTCTACAGGGTCCCGGTCCGGACGCCCAAAAGTTTCCAGTTGTTCGAGATAAACGCCTTCCAGTCCGGTCAACTGAAAGAGAATTCGTTTGGCGGCTTCTTCTGAACTCTCATCCGGCTGTACAAATCCTCCCATGAGGCTCCACTTTCCCTTTTCAGGCTCGAAGTCACGCTTAATCAATAATAATTTAAGATGTTCGCCATCAAAGCCAAAGATGATACAGTCAACGGCAACGAGATAATGTTTTTGTCCTGGATAACGGGTCATAGGTGTTCAGTTAGAATCGGGTGTAAATATATTTTCTTTTTTGAAATTATTCATCGTAAAAAAAAGTTTAAAAAAAATTTGGAAGTTAGGAAAATAATTGTACATTTGACACTACAAAAGATGATCACATGAAAAAACTTCTTCATTATTTCCCTCTATTATTAGTGAGTGTATGTTTATCACCTGCAATCTCTTTCGCACAATCAGAAGCTACTTTATTTGTAAACGGGAATGATAGCCATCAAATTATCAGTAAAGATATTTACGGCATGTTCTCTGAAGATCTGGGTCAGGGGATATACGGTGGTTTTTGGGTTGGTAAGAAATCGGATATTCCGAATAAAGATGGTATCAGACTCGACTTGGTAAATGCTTTCAAAAAAATTCATATCCCTGTACTTCGCTGGCCAGGCGGATGTTTTGCCGATACCTATCATTGGAAAGATGGTATTGGGCCGGAAGATAAAAGAGTTGGCATTGCCAATGAAGACTGGGGTATGGTTCCCGATAATAATCATTTCGGGACAAATGAATTTATGGAACTATGTGACATGCTTGGCAGCGATCCTTACATTGCCGGTAACATGGGTAGCGGAACAGTGCAGGAAATGAGCCAATGGGTAGCGTATCTGAATTCAGACATTCCGAGCGCTATTACAGATTTAAGAAAAGAAAACGGAAGAGATAAGCCGTGGAAAGTACAGTTCTGGGGAGTAGGAAATGAAAGCTGGGGTTGCGGTGGTGCGATGACACCTGAATATTATAGTGACTTATACCGGCGATATGCCAATTTTTGTAAAAATTATCCGGGTGCGCCGCTGAAGAAAATTGCCAGCGGGCCTAATGGTAATGACATTCATTGGATGGATGTATTGATGAAAAATATTCCGCACAACATGATGTGGGGAGTTTCTTTACATTATTATACTATTGCCACCGGCAACTGGAGAGATAAAGGCTCTGCTACACAATTTGGAGAAGATCAATATTTCGGCGCTTTACAAAGGGCGTTAAATATGAAAACCGTTCTTAACGACCAGGAAGCAGTGATGAATCAATATGATCCTCAAAAGAAAATAGCCTTGGTAGTGGACGAATGGGGAATATGGACGAATCCTGAACCCGGTTCCAACCCTGCTTTTCTTTATCAGCAGAATAGCTTGAGGGATGCACTGATAGCTGCTTCTACTTTAAACATTTTTAATAATCATGCTGATCGTGTTAAGATGGCTTGCCTGGCACAAACGGTGAATGTTTTGCAGGCCTTAGCGCTTACCCAGGGGAAGAAAATGGTTTTGACACCGACGTATTATGTGTTTGATATGTATCAGGTGCATCAGAATGCAACGTTGCTTCCCTTAAAGCTGATTAGTCCTGATTATACCTTTGACGGGCAAAGCATTCCTGCTGTGAATGCATCCGCATCAAGAGATTCATCAGGCGTGGTACATATTTCTCTTGTAAATCTTGATCCATCAAAAACTATCACTATAAAAACTTCCTTTGGAGACGTAAGCTGGAATCAGGTGAGTGGAACCATACTGACCTCGGCACATTTTGATGATTACAATTCTTTTGAAGATCCTTATAAGGTAAAAGAAGCATCGTTCTCAGGTGCGAAAAAAGAGGGAAATATGCTGGTAGTACAGCTTCCTCCAAAATCAGTGGTAGTACTGGCTTTGAAGTAAATATCCCAAAAATATAGTTAAGCTTTGTAAGCAAGAAAAAAGAATGATCCAACATCTTATTGTTTTTAAAAATAATTGTTTATCTGACAATATCATTATACTGATTATAAATTCAATGTCGTTTAGTTAAGATTAGGAAACGAATTGTCATGGTGAGCGAAGTCGAACCATGATACTGTTGATAACACCCCTGCCTGCCGGCAGGCAAGCTTCGACTATGCTCTCCAAAGGAGTTCCTTGAACAGGGTGACGAAGTCCTTAACTAAACCACATTGATTACAGTCTGACCACATGAAATATGGATTTACCATATTGTTATTATTTTCTTTTGTACTGGCGCTTGGCCAGCACAAAGAATCCACCCCGGCCTTGGCGCCGCCTATGGGATGGAATAGTTACGATTGTTACGGTGCAACTGTAACAGCATCGGAGGTAAAAGCCAATGCAGATTATATGGCTAAATATCTGAAGCCTTATGGATGGAAATATATTGTTGTTGATTTTTGCTGGTATTATCCCAATGCTCCACACAGCAGAATAAGCCCTCCGCAACAGAAACGTTTACCTGAAGGAGGCTTTGAGCCTATGCTTGCTATGGATCGCTATGGACGTTTATTGCCGGTTATCCGGAAGTTCCCCGCCTCCGCAGATGGAAAGGGATTTAAGCCTTTAGCAGATTATGTTCATTCGCTTGGATTAAAATTTGGTATTCATATTATGCGTGGTATTCCACGCCAGGCAGTTTGGGAGAAGACACCGGTTCTTGGTGCTAAAGGGATTAATGCCGCCATGATCGCTGATACAAAAGATACCTGCCAATGGCTGAATGCTATGTATGGTTTAAATATGAATAAACCAGGCGCACAGCAATATCTTAATTCATTGTTACAACTATATGCTTCGTGGGGAGTGGACTTTATTAAAGTAGATGATATCAGCCGTCCATATCACCAAAAAGAAATTGAAGGTTATCGTAAAGCAATTGAAAATTGCGGACGCACGGTTGTGCTAAGCCTCTCTCCCGGTGCTACCCCTTTATCCGAAGCTAAACATGTAGTAAAAGATGCCAACTTATGGCGGCTTGCAGATGATTTTTGGGATAATTGGAATGCACTAAAAGCAATGTTTCCTTTAGCTGCAGAATGGGCGCCTTATGCAGGGCCTGGACACTGGCCCAATTTAGATATGATCCCTATTGGAAAGCTTTCGATACAAGGTCCTGTTGGTCCGGAGCGATACAGTCATTTTACGGATGCAGAAAAACGTACCCTTATGACTTTATGGTGTATCTCCCGTTCACCATTGATACTGGGTGGAAATTTACCGGATAATACCCCTGAAGACCTGTCATTGGAAACCAACAAAGAGGTGCTGGCTGTAAACCAGGAAGGAATAAACAGCCACCAGCTTTATAGAAAAGATAGTTTAATTATATGGGTTTCACAAATACCCGATCACAAAATATGGAATGTGGCTTTTTTCAATTTGAATGATCAACCCCAAAAAATAAAGATACCGTTCTCTGCTTTGGGGATCATGAAAAAAGTGTCTATATGGAATCTCTGGAAGAAAAAAGAGGAAGGGATCTTCAGTGGGCAATTTCAACAAATAATTCAACCGCATGATGCGGAACTTTTTCGTGTAGCAATTTTATAAAATAAATTTTCAGGCAAAGAAAAACATTTTTTTCTTTTTATAAACGTAATAATGACGATTATTTTACTTTAAAAAACACATGATGATGAAAAAACAACACGATTTTCAATGGCGCCGCAAAGGGCTGTATCTGCTGATTACAGCGCTTTTCTCGGGGTTAACTGCTGTCGCCCAGCAATCTTTTACAGTTCATGGCATTGTTACTTCTTCCACAAATAACAGCCCACTTATTGGAGTGACAGTAGTATTAAAAGGAACAAGCACAGGTACTGTAACGGGACCAGATGGTACTTATTCAATTCAAGCGGAAAAAGGAGATTCATTAATATTCCGGTACATTGGATATGATGAGGTACATAGGGAAATTGGAGCGAGGTCCATAATAAATGTGCAGTTGCATTCATCCACCAACCTGTTAAACGACGTCATTGTAACCGGCTATACTACGCAATCCAAAAGAGATGTAACCGGCGCTGTATCCACTGTATCGGCTAAAGAGATTTCCCAGATGCCTGTCTCTGATGTAACAACAGCTTTACAGGGTCGAGTGGCCGGTGTAAATGTTGATGACCAGGGAGGTCCGGGTAACGCCGGCGTAATCCGTATCAGAGGGATTGGCTCTCTGGGTAATAACGATCCCCTTTATGTAATTGACGGTGTCCAGGTGCGCGTGGGAAGTTCCACTGGCAGCCAGAATATTGCCAACTTGCTCAACCCGGATGATATTCAAAGCATTACAATATTAAAGGATCCGTCAATGACTTCTCTTTATGGATCAGAAGGATCTAATGGCGTTATTGTGATTACCACAAAATCCGGGGCGTTGGGTGGGCCGCATCTTCGATATTCTTCTTACGTGGGAGTGCAGACTCCAAGAAAATTTCCGTCCATGATTGCACCCCAACAGCAAGCCAATGCCCTCTATCAATCTTATATGAATAGTGGACAGGCATTCCCTTATAAAAGTTTTTATGGTTCAGGAAATACTCCTGTATTACCGGATTACATTATTGAAGGGCAGACACCTGATTTAGGTGTTGCTTCCGGCAATCCAGCGGCTGATCCTTCTTTGTATAATTTTGGGAATTACCGCATCTTAAAGGCCGCCAAAACCGGTACTAACTGGTGGAGCGTTTTGTTCAAGCCAGCCTTTGTTCAGAATCATCAATTATCTGTAAGCGGGGCTACCGATAAATCCAATTACGCGGTGACTTTCGGCTATTTGGATGATAACGGTACCATGTTAAATACTTATTTTAAAAGATTATCCTTACGGGTGAATACGGATTTTAAGATTAAACCCTGGCTAAAGATCGGTGAGAATACAGAGTTTTCTTACGCGACTAACAATACAATTAGTACTACAGATTTAGCAAATAACCAGAACAATTTCAATAATGATATTACGAATATTTATCGTTTATCTCCCTTGTTGCCCACCCATGACATTGCAGGTAATATCGCGGGGACGGGAGGCGCTCAGGATATTTTAGGAGGTAGTAATCCATTGATCAGCAGAACGAATTCAGAAAATTCAAAAAACTATACTGAAAGTGTAATTGGCTCCGCATATATTCAGGCAGAACCTATTAAAAATCTAACCTTTCAAAGTAAGATAGGAATTCAGTTTGTACCGAATCAATATCATTCTTTCAATGATTCCTTCCCGCAAGAGCCGATACCCAGTGAAGTCACTTATTATTATGAAGGTAATTCCTATTATACTGATTGGCGCTGGACGAATAAGGTCGCTTATCAAATTAACATCAATAATGTCCATAATATTTCTGCCTTCGTAGCTTATGAAGCTCACGAACTTGATTCTCGCTACTCTAACATTGTGATGACCAATCTGATCTCCAGCCAACCCAATTTCCAATATGTTGGTGATGGAGTGCTGAATCCTAATTTTCCACCCTCCGGTCTGGGTTCCAAGCAGACGAGCATTTCAGAATTTGGCAATGTGACTTATTCCTATAAAGATAAATACTTGTTTTCCGGAACGTTACGGCATGACGGATCTTCTATCTTTGGCATGCATAGGCAATATGGTACCTTTCCTGCAGCAAGTGTGGGCTGGCGGATTTCCCAGGAAAGATTCATGGATAATATCAAATGGCTTAATGATTTAAAGCTACGTGCCTCCTGGGGCAAGGCAGGTAACGATGCCATTCCGCCGGGAAAGCAATACGGACTCATACAGGCAAATGATCAGATATATGGAGGCTATGACCTTGGGGGAACCAACATTAGCCAGATATTGGGCGCTTATTCATCACAAATCGGCAATCCTGATATTCATTGGGAAACAAATGTTACCACTAATATAGGCTTTGATGCAGCTCTTATACAAAATCGTTTGACTGCGAGCTTCAACTGGTTTAACCGAAAAACCGAAGGGCTTCTATATGAGCCTCCCTATACCGGTACAGCGGGCGCTGCTTCAGCACCCTATAAAAATATCATGAGTTTTACCAATAAAGGTGTTGAGTTAGAGCTAAACTTTAACGGTGTTGAAAAAGGAGCCGGTAAATTTAATTACGATATGTCCTTTAATATTTCCACCTATAAAAACAGGGTGGATTATATTGACGGCGATTCGGCTACCTATATTGATTTAGCAGTTTTCGCACCCACTCATTACAACCTTACCCGAAGCATGGTAGGCCATCCGGTTTCCAGCTTTTATGGATATGTATTTAATGGCATTTATCAAAACTTAGCGGATGTCCAAAATAGTCCTGCTCAACCCGGAATCACCGGGCAGAGCGGAGTTGGACATTTTAAATTCAAAGACTTATCGGGCAATAATGGCAAGCCGGATGGAAAGATCACCCCAGCCGATGAAACCTTTATTGGCAACCCCAATCCAAAGTTTACTTATGGATACAACCTGAATTTGTATTACAAAAAGTTTGACTTTGGAATATTTGTGCAAGGCGTTTACGGGAACAAGATATTTAATTATTGGCGGGCTTACACGACATGGCCAGGCGCATTTGGAGCGGGCTCTGCAGATACCTGGTCGCCCACAAATACGAGTGCCAAATTGCCAATTTATACTCAAGATGGTATTAATAACAACTATGACAACGTGCCTTCCAGCTTCTTCGTCGAAGACGGTAGCTACCTCAGGCTTAAGACCCTTCAGTTAGGCTATACCTTCTCGCAAAATAAGGCATTCAGGAGCTTGCGGATTTATATACAGGCCTATAATCTGGTAACCCTCACACATTATTCAGGTATAGACCCTGAAGTAAACAACGGGAATCCGGGCACTATGGGAATAGACTTCGGAACTGAATATCCGATTTCCAGAAAAATACTTATAGGTTTAAATCTTGATTTATAAAAGTTCCCTTAAAAAAATTCGATCATGAAAGACATAAAATATTTATTCGCTTTAATAGCGCTAATCGTTACTTCCTCCTGTCAAAAATCATTTCTGGATGTACCTCCGCAGGGACAGCAGAGTTTGAATGCGTATTACAACTATGCCGGAGTCCAGCAATTACTGACAGGGGCTTATCACGATTTAACAGGCATATCCACTAATAGCGGCTGGTGGAGCACTTCAGGCACTTATTGGGTATATGGAGATATCACTTCCGGTGATGCTTACACGGGTGGGCCATCCACATTGCCCGAGGCCTCAGCAATAGAAGAATTCAAGACAACGCCTAATACAGGCTACCTGGAAGATCAATGGACGACAGATTATGACGGGGTTTCCAGATCTAATAATGTGATAATAGCGGCTGAGCATGCAACGGATATGTCTGATGCAAAGAAAACAGAGGCCGAAGCAGAAGCTCGCTTTTTAAGAGGACATTATCATTTCGATGCCAAAATGATGTGGAATAACGTGCCTTATATTGATGAACACATTACTGAGAACGCCACATTTACAAGTGTATCCAATACGGGAGATATCTGGTCTGATATTGAATCCGATTTCCAATTCGCTTATGAAAACCTTCCGGTAGTGCAATCACTAGTGGGCCGTGCAAATAAATGGGCCGCCGCCTGTTACTTAGCAAAATGCTATATGTTTGAGAAAAAATATGCACAGGCTTTGCCTTTGCTGGACACGATCATCAGCCAGGGTAAAAATTCACAAGGTGTTGCGTACGATCTTGACCCTTGCTATCATGACAACTTTGATGCTGCGACAGAAAATGGACCAGAGGCAGTTTTTCAAATCCAGTTTTCTGTTGATGATAACAGCTATGGATATAACAGCAATTTGGGAGAAACCGGTGCCGTGCCTAATATGTATTATGGTCCCGATCCTTATTATGGTTATTGGAAAAGGCCTTCTTTCAACTTGGTGAATGCCTTTAAGACAGATATAAATGGCTTACCCATGATGGACGTAAATGGTGATGACACCTCTAACTTAACCAATATGACCAACGATATGGATATTGCTTCTTCCGCCCCTTTTACCCCTTATCAGGGAACCGTTGATCCACGTCTCGACTGGTCTGTCGGCAGAAGAGGAATTCCTTATCTGGACTGGGGTGTAGATCCAGGTCAAAGTTGGGACGGTGGTTCCTCCGGTCAGGCCATCGGCGGACCTTATCTGCCTATTAAAAATGTTTACATGGCCAGCCAAAACAATGGTATCGGAGGTAATAACTATTATGCCGCCGGAGGCGCAGGCAGCTCAGTCAACTATAGCATCATAAGGTTTGCACAAGTATTGTTATGGGCGGCAGAATGCGAAGTGGAAGTAGGTAGCCTTGAAAGAGCCAGAGCATTAGTGAACAGAGTAAGAGAAAGAGCTAAGGATGGTTGTAAGGTAATGTATAACGGCCAGCCAGCGGCGAATTATTATATCAATACTTATAAAACACCCTGGACTAATCAGAATTATGCCCGTGACGCCGTTCGTTTCGAGGAAAGGCTGGAACTCTCACTTGAAGGGCACCGCTTCTTTGATTTGGTACGCTGGGGTATAGCTGCAGCCTATATCAATAAATATCTGACTGTAGAGCAAACAAGAATAGACCATTTAAAGGGAGTCTCCTTTACTCCCGGCAAAAACGAATATTTTCCGATCCCACAAAATGAACTTAACTTAAATCACAATCTGAAGCAGAATTCCGGATATTAAAATTGCTAATGAAAATAAGACCCAAAAACTCAATTGATGCAGTAGATTGGCCAATGATCTCATGATTTCTCTTGTGGTTTTTGGGTCTTCATTAAAAAAATCTTAGCTACTATTTTTCTATTATGAAACAACTTCTTTTCCTATTATTCTTGGTTTATTCATCCTTCTGCAGCGCTTTTGCTCAGAATAGATATTATTTCAGCAGCCACACAGTGGGTAAAGAAGAAGGAACACAAATGCATCCTTACGGATCCTTACAAGATCTTTTGCGATTGGAGTTGGAACCGGGAGATAGTGTATTCTTTATGGCGGGTGACACCCTTAGCGGAAGTATTTTGCTGGACAATATTAATGGAACCAGGGAACACAACGTTGTTTTTACATCTTATGGCCGTGGGAGATGTACAATCAATGGAGGAAATAAGGAAGCTTTAGTTATAACAAATTCAAAATATTTTGTAGTCTCAAATCTTATATTGAGTGGTAATGGCAGAAAAGCAGGCAATACCACTGATGGTTTGAAGCTGGTTAATTGTGAAAATATTGCTGTGGAAAATATTGATATATCTGGCTTTCAGAAATCAGGATTGTTATTGTATAATTGTGTGACGGCTGAGGTGAACGGAGTGTTTGCTCATGAAAACGGGGCTACCGGGATCCTTGTCGAAGGAGATTATAAAAAACGAATTTCAAGAAATATCCACATTATAGATTGTCGTGCCGATGATAATCCGGGAGATCCAAGCAATTTAAAAAATCATAGTGGCAATGGGATTCTCGTGGGTAACTGCAGGGATGTTTTGATTGAATATTGTACGGCTACCAATAATGGCTGGGATATGCCGCGCATCGGCAACGGCCCGGTTGGTATATGGGCTTATGAAGCGGATTCGGTTATTATTCAATATTGTATCTCCTACAAGAATAAAACCGCAAAGGGTGCAGCCGATGGTGGTGGATTTGATCTTGATGGTGGTGTTACAAATTCAATGATACAATATTGTTTATCGTATGATAATTGGGGGAGTGGTTACGCAGTATATCAATATTGGAGCGCCAGCAAGTGGAACAATAATACCATACGTTATTGTATCAGCATCAATGATGGGAATGTAACTGAAGAGGCATCCGCTATGTTAATATGGAACGGCCATAATGGTGATTCTACCTTTACTGATTTTTATGCCTATAATAATTTCTTCTATAATGATAAAAAGTATGCTTTCAGCTTCAGCCCTTTAAATGATCATAAAAATTTCTCTTTTTTTAATAATGTTTTTGTCGCTTCGGATACCTCAGATATATATAATGGTACTGACAGCAGTTCTAATGATAAGTTCCTTGGTAATGTGTGGATGAGAAAAGATGGTGGCTTTATGCAAAACGGGTTTTCAGATTATAAAAAATGGGCTAAATTTACCGGTTATGAGCAATCGAATGGAAAGGTGACAGGTCATTCTTTTCAAAAAAGAATATTTAACCTCCCTGATTACATTCATATTACCGATCCTTATTTATTACGAACAAACCCAATCCTTCTTTCGCTTTGCAAAAAAGTTTTACATCATAAAGGGATTAATATAAGTAAGATGCTTCTCATTAAAAAGGGAGAAAAAGATTTTTTTGGCCATTCAATTATATCAGGTAATTATACTAATCCTGGTATATGCTCTGATAAATGAGTTAGAGGGAGATTACATTTATAGAAAGAGGCGTTTAAATACCCCAATTTGTCACGAAATGTTCCGGAGGAACATTTACCTATGTTGATTTATACCTATTACCCATAATGCGTTCCTCTATAACGACAGTTGTTCCAGAGGAACATATAGTAGGTAAAAAATAGAATGGTGGTTGACTATCAACGTTCCGGAGGAACGTTTTGTGGGTCAATAAAGAGCCTTATTCTATACATTTATATAATTATTTGATGGTTATTTTACGGGAATGAATCATATAATGGAAAAGTTATAACCGATAAATTTATTATACCATGATTGCAAATATCCACAGGCGTTGTGAAAAAAAATATTTTTTGCTTGCTTTATTGTGTCTGATGTCTTTAGTCTGTTCTACTGCCATAGCACAGCAAAGCAATTCACCACGGGAAAAAATATTGTTTGATTTTAACTGGCGTTTTCATAAGGGAGGTGCCCAAGGAGCAGACCAACCCGGCTTTAATGATTCAAAATGGAGAAAGATAGACTTGCCTCATGACTGGAGCATTGAAGATCTGCCGGGTACGCGTTCTCCGTTTGATTCAAATGCAATCGGGCAGGTAATGACAGGATTTACGGTCGGCGGATTAGGGTGGTATAGAAAGACCTTTGTTGTTCCGGCGACAGAAAAAGGGAAAAGAATTATTCTTCAGTTTGATGGTGTGTATATGAATGCCGATGTGTGGCTGAATGGCGGGCATTTAGGAAATCATCCTTATGGTTATACCAGCTTTTGGTATGATATTACAAACGAAATAAAATTCGGAGAAAAAAATGTCCTGTCTGTGCAGGTAAAAAATGACGGGCAAAACAGCCGTTGGTATTCCGGCTCAGGCATAGACCGTCATGTGTGGCTTACATACCTTGACCCGGTGCATGTGGCGCACTGGGGAATTGCCATTACAACGCCCGAAGCAGACGAACATGCAGGTAATGTGAATATTAAAACTACTGTAAAAAATCAAACTGGTACCGCCGCGAATATTATTTTAGTAACCCGCATTCTTGATGATCATGGGAATGAAGTTGCGAAGGTTACAAGCGATCAGACTGTAAGCGCTGACAGCGCTTATCTTTTTGATCAGCATGCGATAGTCAAAGATCCGCGTCTATGGTCGGTTGATTTTCCCAATCGTTATACCGCTTTAACAGAAGTTTATTCCGATAAGAAATTATCGGATAAAGTAAAAACAAAATTCGGCATCAGAACAATTTCTTTTGATGCAGTGCACGGTTTCCGGTTGAATGGTAAAACGTTGAAGCTGAAAGGAGGCTGTTTTCATATTGATAACGGGCCTTTAGGATCAAAATCTTATGACAGGGCAGAAGAACGCCGCGTGGCGCTACTTAAAGCCAGTGGATTTAATGCTATCCGATGTTCACATAATCCTCCGGCACCCGCTTTTTTAAATGCTTGCGACAGTCTGGGAATGCTGGTGATTGATGAAGCATTTGATATGTGGGAAGATCCTAAGACACCGTTTGACTATCATTTATACTTTGATCATTGGTGGAGAAGAGATATGAAAAGCATGCTGTTTCGTGACCGGAATCATCCTTCCATTATTATGTGGAGCATAGGCAATGAAATTCCTTACATGGGCAGTCCAAAGGTGGATAGCGTGGCAAAAGTTTTGGCTGATTATGTTCGCAGCATGGAGCCCACTCGTCCGGTAACTGCTGCAGTGAATAGTGTTTCACCCATAATGGATAACTTTTTCTCAGCATTGGATGTTTGCGGTTACAACTATGCAGTAGATCATTATGTGCCGGATCATGAAAGAAAACCTAATCGGGTGATGTTTGCTACAGAATCTTTTCCGCTGGATGCTTTTGATTATTGGATGGCAGTAAGAGATCATCCGTGGGTGATCGGTGATTTTGTGTGGACTGCCTGGGATTATATCGGAGAAGCAAGCATTGGCTGGAGAGGCTATCCACAAGAGCATAATTTTTACCCATGGAATCTTGCTTATTGCGGCGACATTGATATCTGCGGATGGAAACGGCCTCAATCCTATTACCGTGATGCACTCTGGATGAGAGATCAGCTTTCCATATTTGTGAAGCCACCCAAGCCATCTTTTCCCCTTAACCCTGAAAAAGCATCATGGAGTATCTGGAATTGGGACGACGTGGTTGCTGACTGGAATTGGAAAGGATATGAAAACAGGCCTTTTGAGGTAGATGTTTATTCGTCCTGTGATAGGGTGGAATTATTTTTAAACGGAAAATCCCTGGGTGAAAAAAATACAGACCGATCCACAAAGTATAGGGCTGTTTTTCAGGTTCCTTATCAATCGGGGACGCTTAAGGCTGTAGGTTATGATGGATCAAAGGTAGTAGCCACTTCCTTTTTAAAGACATCCGGTAAACCCACTCATATCAAGCTGACTGCCGATAGAAGCCAAATTAAAGCCGACGGAGAAGATTTAAGCTATATCACCGTAGAATTAACGGATGATAAAGGCGTAAAAGACCCTAAGGCAGAAAACATGGTTCATTTTAAGATTAAAGGTGCAGGAACAATTGTCGGAGTTGGAAATGCCAACCCCATGAGCACAGAAAGTGATCAGTTGCCGCAACGTAAAGCATGGAAAGGCAGATGCCTGGTGATTGTTAAATCAGACAGAAAATCGGGTGATATTATACTGACAGCATCATCGAGGGGCTTGCCTGTTCAAAGTATAATGATTACTTCTCATTAAATTTTATAAGATGATATGCTAATGATAAATGAACTAAGGAATGATGATAAAAACTTAGTTTCAAAATAAATATGATTACTCATGAAAAGACGCAATTTTATTATGAATTCTGTTGGTTGTGGGTTAGCCATGCAACCTTTGGTGAAAATGTTAAAATTTGGAGTGGCAGAGAATAGTAACAAGCAACTCGCAGTTATGGGAATGCCTTCAGCCTTGCCTGCTCCGGTAATGATCTACGATAATTGGTCGGCTTATGATAAGCTCTCAGATAATATACCCTTGACAGAAGATCTGGCTATGAAAGAATTGAACGAGCTGATTCGTTGGAAGCAAAATAAAGTTATAGTTGATTATTATATCATGGACGCTTTCTGGTTTGATAAGCAAGGTGGCTACAGAACATGGGATAAACAATATTGGCCAAATGGTCCCGATAAATGGCTGAATACCTGTAAAGAAAATCATATTAAGACCGGCCTTTGGTTTTCTGTTAATTTAATATCCAGCGGGGGTGAACGCTTTATAGATGTTTTACCTGAATGGAAAGGGTCACTTGCTGATGGCGGGACAACCATGTGTTTGTTTGAAGGGGATTTTCTCAATTATATGGCCGAGACGTTACAGATGTGGATAGATAAAGGCGTGCAGTCTTTTATGTTTGACTTCGCTTATTTTGATGCAGCAACTCCACAAGCTAAAAAGATCTATTTGCCCCATGAAATTGAAGATATGAATAAGCTGGCATTTTTTGGCATGCTTAAAAACCTTAAGCTGAAACATCCGGAAGTATTGACATTGGCTTTTAATGGTTTTGGAGGACAAATGGATAACACTTTCACACCTTTTCGCAAGACAGTTGACAGCCGTTGGCTTGAAGTTTTCGACAGCATGTATTGCGGTGATCCACGTTTTGCAGATGTGCCAACAATGAATATCTGGCGCTCGGAAGATCTATATTCAGATGCTATGGTATGGCAGTTTGAACAAAATGATATTCCATTAAAGCGCATAGCCAATTGTGAATTGATGATGGGTAATACAGGCACTTGTTATTATAGAGCGGATCATGAATGGAAAGGAAATGTACTTTTGGATATGGCGAGGGGCGGATGGGCAAATATCTATTATGGGAGCCTTGAGCTGTTGAATAACGAAGAAGTACAATGGTTTGCTAAGGCACAAAGAATGTTTCGCAATCTCCAGGGTTTTGGCAGGATCAGCACTTTCGGTGAGTATCCCGGTTTAGGAAGACCTTACGGATATAAAGCTAAGGACGAAAATGGTATGGTTATTACTATCGTTAATCCCATGCAGGAAGTAAGGGAGATAGAGTTACCGGATGCTTTTTATATCACAAGTAACATTATCTTTACTGAGGGTGGTTTTAAACCCGTGCTGAACAATAAGAAATTAAGAATCGGTCCGGAACAAATGGTTGTTATTGGATTCGATGAATATGCAAACAAAGATTATAATTTAGGTATAGATGAAACTATTCAAATTCCTTCTACAATTGATAACCTTCAACTTGAATTTAAAGAAAACGATAAGAATGAAATAAGCAGTGAATTTACTCCGGTCAAAGGGAAAAATTATAGAATTATCTTTCAGCAGTTTGGCGAAGATGGTTATCCTGTCCGTTCCTGGGGTGGTGCGCCTCCGAATGGAAAAAATATGAATGAGTTTTTAAAAATTAGTGCAATGCAGGATGGGAAATCCTTAACGATTTACATCGAATATGATAAAATGATATGGAGCGGCCTTTCCTGGGCGGCAGGGGAAATAAAAAACGGTTCGTTTAAACCGGGAAAACCGATTCAGTTAAAATGCGCTTCTATGGAAACAAATACACTTCATTTAAAAGCTAAGGTATATGCTGTTGATTATAATGAAAGGTATTAGCTGCGATACAGAAATATGAAAATTCTATTTACCTCTTTTCGGTCAATATTTAATTCAGCATGATGATGACAAAAACGATTATTTTATTTTCAGCACTTTTTGCTATCGGAATAGAATTTGTTTCTGCTCAAGACAGCACAGGCTTTGAAAAGGGCTTAAGCGGGTGGGAAACTTCAGGACGTGCCATGCTTGTTCATCAGCATGCATTTCATTGGGAAAGCTGTGTTGAAATAAAAGGTACTGGTGGATTGCATCGCCGCTTTAGAGTTGATCCATTGGCAATTGTACTCTTCAAAGTATTTATAAAATCAGGTGATGATCGCTCTAAAGGCTATACATCTATTAATTTCTATAATGCCAATGACCAACTTATCTTGCGGTATCAGGGGAAAACAATTGGCGACACCTCTTATCAGCAATCTGGCTATTATACAGAGGCCCCTGCTGATGCAAAATATTTCATCGTAATGGTCAACAAAGATTCCTCCGGAGAAGGAACTATTTATGTAGATGATATGGACGTAGAACCAAACGTAGAAGGTAAACCCGCCCCTGCTCCTGAATGTGATTTAAATCAGTATATGCGGCCTTTCTGGAAAAGTGATACCGTTTATGATGAGGCTATATTGTTATTATCCAGGAATGGCGCAAATGCCTACGGAAGGCTTTTATATCAGCCGTTAAAGATAATATCAATTAAAAGTTATGATTTGAAAACAACATATCAATCCGGCAAAGATTATATGCTGAAAGGTGATACGGTGGTGCGCACAATACATTCCGAAGTGCCTTTTAAGAAACAATCATTCTTTTCAGATAAAGACCTCGCCTGGTTTAATATTCAGTCTCAATGGGTATTAGTGACTTACATACATGCGGGTCATTGGAAAGGACCCGTTCCTTCTTATAAAGGGAATAATTTGCCAAAGACAATGGCAAAGCTTAGGGCGAAAAAGCCCTTGACAATAGTTGCATACGGTATGAGCATTACCAGAGGTATGGATGTCAGCGGTTATGATAAAGTACCTCCCTATATGCCTCCTTATGTACAATTATTTGCATGGCAGCTTGGAAAGATTTTCAATGACGATGATATTAAGCTTTATAATGCGGGACTCCCGGGTGCTACGGCTGAATGGGGAGCTAAATATGCCGAAAAATATGTAAATCCTCTGCACCCCGATCTAACAATTATTGATTTTGGAATGAATGATTTTTGGAATGATACACCCGAACAGTTCAAAGCATATATCGAGACGATCATGAGAAAAGTCAGAATGGGCAATCCGAAGGTGGAGTTCTTGCTTCTGTCCAATATTCATTTCGATCCTTCCTATATACTTGACTCAGATAAGAATAGGTCAATGTATTTATCACGTGTGAAAGGGTATAATAAAATGTTACAAGAGTTGCAAGAGAAAGGAGTCATTGACTTTGACATGACCACTATAAGCCATATTCTTTATAGTGCAAAAAATGCAAAAGATTGCCTGGTTAATCCGATGCACCCCAACGACTATCTCGCCCGATGGTATGCCCAGGGAATGACGGCGCTTTTTGTCCCGGATAAATTGGCTAAAAGATCAAAAGGATCTGGCAGAAGAATAAAAAATTCCCTGGTCAAAGGTGAATGATCAAATAATAATTGTTTTATTTTATAAGATAAAAACATGAAGAAGCCTCTTATTTTTCTCACCGGTATCTTATTGCTTGCTGGTTTGTCGTCCTTAAAGAAGGGATACAAGACACCTCTTTACAAGGATGAACACGCGCCGATTAAACAAAGAGTAGAAGATCTCTTAAAACGTATGACCCTGGATGAAAAAATGATGCAATTAAGTCAATATACTTTTGGATTAAATGATAACCCGAATAATATTGAAAGAGAGAAAAGCACGCTTGACCCTCGTGTTGGCTCATTAATATATTTTGGAAACGATCCTATTTTAAGGAACGAAATACAAAAACGTGCCATAGAAGAAACTCGTTTGGGTATTCCTATACTATTTGGATTTGACATTATTCATGGTTGTAAAACTTTGTTCCCGATTCCTTTGGCAACGGGATGTTCCTTTGATACTGCACTGGCAAGAAAAGCCTGTGAAATAGCCGCAAGGGAATCATATCTTTCGGGAATAAATTGGACATTTTCGCCTATGATAAATATTGCCAGAGACCCAAGGTGGGGGCGAATTTCGGAAGGTTATGGCGAAGACCCTTATACTACTTCTATGTTCGCAATAGCTTCGGTGAAAGGTTATCAGGGTAATAAAAATATCATTGATTCCTTGCATATAGCAGCAACTTTAAAACATTATATCGCTTATGGCTTATCGGAGGGAGGAAGAGATTATACTTATACAGACGTATCTCGCCAGGCTTTATGGGAAACATATCTTCCTGCTTTTAAAGCAGGTGTTGATGCCGGTGCTAAAACTGTCATGTCTTCATTCAATGATATTAGTGGAACTCCTGCCACTATTAATAAATATCTATTAACTGATGTCTTAAAAAATGATTGGGGATTTAAGGGGTTTGTAGTTTCAGACTGGGATGCCATCGCGCAATTGATGGCACAAGGTGTTGCCAAGGATTCAATGGCCTGTGCCCAAAAGGCTTTAATGGCAGGAACGGATATGGATATGCTCGACGGCATATATGAACAAAATCTAAAAGAACTTTTAAAAGAACACCGGGTAACCATGCAAAGAATGGATGATGCGGTTCGCAGAATTTTAACGGTGAAGTTTCAGTTGGGCTTGTTTGATCATCCCTATACCCCTGTTATTCCAGCGTCACAAAGATACTTACAGCCGCATGCAAGGACTATTGCTTCCAAGCTTGCTGCCGAATCAATGGTCTTATTAAAAAATAAAAAAAATATACTTCCAATCTCATCCTCGGTAAAATCCATAGCGGTTATTGGGCCTATGGTCAAAGATTCATTTGACCTGATGGGGGCTTGGCGTGGACGTGCAGATGTAAAAGATGTAGAATCTATTTATACAGCTTTACAAGAGGAGTTCAATGGAAAAATAAGCCTGCATTATGCAAAAGGCTGTGATTTCGATTCGAAAGATAAAAGTGACTTTGATAGCGCCATACAAGCTGCCAAAATTTCCGATGAAGTAATTTTATTTCTGGGAGAGAAAAACGGATGGAGTGGTGAAAATGCTTCTCGTTCTAATATTTCGCTGCCCAAGGTTCAGGAGGATTTGATAAAAGCGATTAAAGAAAAAACAGGTAAGCCGGTTATCCTCGTTCTCAATAATGGGCGGCCACTTGCACTTGCTAATATTGAACCGGATGTAAATGCGATTCTTGAGGCATGGCAGCCGGGAACGCTGGGTGCTTCTGCTATCGCAGGAATATTATCCGGAAGAATAAATCCTTCCGGAAAGCTGGATGTTACATTCCCACTAACCACCGGCCAGATTCCTGTTTTTTATGACATGCGGCAGAGTGCACGGCCACAATCTGGAATCTACCAGGATTTAGGTACTAATGATCCTATGTATTGGTTCGGATACGGATTAACTTATACAACGTATCATTTTGGTAAAGTGAAATTATCTGCAACAAGTATTAAAAAGAAGCAACAGCTAATTGCAACGGTTCATGTCACTAACACAGGGACTCGTGATGGAGAGGAAACAGTTCTTTGGTATATTTCTCATCCTGAGGCGACTATTTCTCGTCCTCAAAAGGAATTAAAACATTTTCAGAAGCTAGGAATCAAAGCAGGGCAAACGGTTACTTACAAATTTGTAATTAATCCTAAGGCTGTTTTGGCTTATCCGAATGACAAAGGAGAGTCTATATTAGAGGCAGGAGATTATTATCTGATGGTAGGAAATCAAAAATTGAGATTCGAACTGAGGAATTAATCGTATTTTATTTTCGGAACTTTTCCTACGATGAAAAAGATATTACTTCTTATTCTTTTCAGCTTCAATATTTCACTCAGTGTAATGAGTCAGAAAAAAGAAACTCATTTCATTAAAGAATCAAAACTCAGCACAAAATACTTTGGAAATGATAAAACATGGTATTTGAAAAACATTCCCTTTTTTGAATGTTCCGATACCTTGTTACAAAATGTGTATTACTACCGTTGGGAATTATATAAGGCGCATCTCAGAAATATTGGACCGGATGGATATATTGTAACTGAATTTCTGAATGCGATGAGCTGGGACAAAAAGCCTTATAGTTCTTTAAATGACGCTACCAGCTATCATATATATGAAGGAAGATGGTTGAAGGATCCGAAGTATATGGAAGATTATATCAACTATATGTATAAGGATGGCGGCAATGACCGGCATTTCAGTGAGGCTATTGCGGATGCAGCGTATGCATACCATCTCGTAAATCCAGATACAACATTCATTGCTTCCCAGCTTCCTTACATGATTAAAATATATAACGAATGGTATGACCATTACGATACAACCAAGGGATTGTATTACATAGAGCCTTTGCTCGATGCTACGGAATATACTATTGCTTCCATTGATGCCAGTGGCGGGAAGGACGGATTTTTCGGAGGCGATGCTTTCCGCCCATCTATCAACAGCTATATGTATGCTAATGCGCTGGCTATAAAAAAGATAGCCATGATGAAAAAAGATACAGTAGTTGCAGAGACATTTAAAAACAGAGCATTAGAAATTAAAAATAATCTCCAGAAAGATTTATGGAATGACAGCCTGCAGGATTTTGTTGACCGCTACAAAGTGAATAATCAATATGTAAAATATTGGCATTTCATCAGAGGAAGAGAATTAGTGGGCTATGAACCCTGGGCATTTGATTTACCGGATAATAATCCGGAATATCTCAAGGCATGGAGACACCTCATGGATACTTCAGCGTTTATGGGCCATTATGGTTTAAGAACTGTTGAACCGTCTTATCCCTATTATATGAAGCAATACCGTTACGATGCATTTGCCGGATTGAGAGAGTGTCAATGGAATGGCCCCAGTTGGCCATTTCAAACCTGCATGGTATTGAGGGGAATGGCGAATGTGCTGAATAATGATCATCAACACATTATTTCAGATGATGATTATCTGAATGTATTAAAGCAATATGCGAAGCAACATTATATAGACGGCAAGCTCGATCTGGCAGAAGATTATGACCCCGACAGAGGTGGCCCCATTGTGGATATACCTCAAAGAAGCGAGCACTATAATCATTCTGAATTTAATGACCTCATTATTACCGGATTGTGTGGGTTAAGACCTGAAGCAGGAAATCAGCTTATCATTAACCCGTTGATTTCTATAGATCGTCATGACCCCGACAGGATAAAATATTTCTGTCTGGAAAATGTGTTATATCATGGTCATTATATTACGATCCTGTATGATAAAGAAGGAAAAAAATATCATCAGGGAGCAGGACTTTCCATTTATATGGATGGGAAAAGAATATCCGGGCCTGCTCCATTGGGCAAAAAAATAATTCACTTCCCTTCAGCGATCATTAATTACCTGAAAAGGCATCCCATTGATTTAGCTGTTAATCTGAACGGGAGAGGATTTCCGGAGGCTTCTGCTTCTTATTCAGTCCGGAATCCTTATCTGGCTAATGATGGAAGAATATGGTACTTTCCTAATGTCATTAACTGGTGGTCATGTTATGGATCGGGACATAAAAGGGATTGGTATCAAATTACATTTAAAAAACCTGAAGAAATAAATAGCATCCGCTTGTTTTTTTATGCAGATGATCAAAAATCCGCTGCTCCGGTGAATTATACGGTAGAATATTGGAACGGAACGGGATGGGAAAAGGTAAAATCAGTTAGGAAAACACCCATTATACCCCTGGCTAATACAAGAAATACCGTATCTTTTACTCC
>SCQV01000436.1 GCA_004299085.1 Chitinophagaceae bacterium
GGAAATGAGAAATCGGAAGGAGTGAAAATAGCCGATTGTGAAAACTGTAGATCCATATTATTTACTTTCGGCAGATTACCTACATTACCTGAAATGGCCACGTAACATTCATTCTCAATAGCGCGTGCCTGGGCGCAACAACGAACCCTGTTATACCCGTTTTGGGTATCGGTCATGAACGGAACAAATAAGATATCCATTCCCTGCAAGGCAAGCAGACGCGGCATTTCAGGAAATTCAACATCATAACATATAAGGATGCCAATGCGCCCGCAATCTGTATCAAAAACCTTAATCTCCTGTCCGCCCTTCATGCCCCAATCATACACTTCTGAGGGCGTAGGATGAACTTTGTAATAGCTGTCGGAGGTGCCATCTCTGCGGCACAGATAAGTTACATTATATAAACTTTTGTCTTCCAGCACAGGCATGCTTCCGGCAATAATGTTGACGTTATAAGAAACCGCAAGCTCCCGGCATTTCTTGAAAATTCCTTCCGTATATTTGGTCAGGCCGCGGATAGCTTTTGCAGGATTCAGATTATCAAATTCTCCCATTAAAGGCGCATTAAACAATTCAGGAAAAAGGATAAAATCCGATTCATAATCGCTTACCGCATCCACAAAATATTCTACCTGCTGAAGAAATCCTTCCAGATTGTACTGTCTCATTTGCCACTGCACCAACCCGATTCTTACGGTAGATTTTAGTTGCCTGATAGGATTTTTTTCTTCTTCATAATAAATATTGTCCCATTGTAGAAGCGTCGCAAATCCTTTGGATTGCAGATCGGAAGGCAGATAATTTTTCAGGATCTTTTTTACATGAAAATCGTTTGAAAGCTGGAACGTAAGCGTAGGATCATAAATAGCTCTGGCTTTTACTTTTTCAATGTATTGGCGTGGTGTCAGTTGAACGGCATATTGTTCATAATTAGGAATGCGGCCTCCCGCCACGATAGCGCGCAGCCCTAATTTTTCACAGATAGTTTTACGGGTATCGTATAACCTTCTTGCCAAACGCCTGCCTCTGAAATCAGGATCTACGAATAATTCTATTCCATATAAAACATCTCCCTTAGGGCTGTGGGTATCAAAAGTATAATTACCCGTGATTTCCTGATAGGTATGATTATCGCCAAACTTTGCATATTCAACGATTAAAGATAAGGCACAGCCCGCCACTTTATCGTTCACCATCACGCATATCTGGCCTTGCGGAAAAATACGGATCAGCCGTGCAATGGATTCCTCACGCCAGAAGATAACGCCCATACCATCATAAGCTGCAATCATGGCTTTTTTCAATCCCAGGTAATCTTCCATGGTAAGATTTCTGATCTCAATGGTTTCTGAAGACATAATTATTAAAATTTTGTGCTTTTAAAGGTAAGGAAAAAGTGCGATAATTTTTTTATAAAGCGTATGCAATGCAGATATATCGCAAATCGGTAATGAATAAACAGGCCTCTCTGAAAGCTGTTTTATACTATTTCAGATTCCTTAGGATATTTTTACTATTTCGATTATTACTTTTAGTGAGTGATAGTTAATCGTTCCCAATTTTCATAAGCAAATTTTTCCATTCGTCTCTGACTGCTTTCGTCAGAAAATGTTCTTCTATGGCTGTTATTTTCATTAGTTTGCTTGATAAACGTTGTTGCCAACACCCGGTGCATTGGCGGAGTTTGCTCACACCATATAGGAACGAAAGTTCAAACGAGGCACAGCTAAATCGCTTACGAAATTTGGGGTTAGATACATCTGTCTGATTTTAGTATTTTCGCAGGGGAAATAAACCCTCTCTGGAATATTGTGCTTATCTGTTATTCAAATAAATACACTTTGTGTATTCTTTGTGCCCCTGTCTGCCGTCAGGCAAGTTTGAGTCTTGGTGGCATTTTTAAATTTTTCGGAGTGGGATCAACATTGGAGAAAAGATATTATATGCAATTTGAGAATGTCTTTAATGTCCTAAATTTGTTGATAGCGCAAAGAGAAATAGCGGTTGGTTGGGAAAACGGGAAATGAATGGACTTTATGAAATGAGTTAGATGCAAAAACATTTACAACATATTCTTTCCTTTCTTTCAGCTTTTAGCTTTCAGCTTTTGGCTTCCGGCGCATTTGCGCAGCAGCCGGTTTATATCCCGCCCAATGCTCAGGTTTTTTCCCACCCCGCCGATTCGGTAGGCATTTTTGGAAATATGACTAATGAAGGAAGCCTCGGCTCAGCACCTGGATCAGTGATTAATTTTTATGGGAAAGATTGGCAAAATGCCCCCACCGCGTTCCTTCCCGGAAATACCGGGTTACCGGGCTCCCCCGGTGGATTATTCCGTTTTATGGGAGCGCAGGCGCAGGATTTAGCCGCAGGATTTAATGTTAACAACAAAACAGGACCCTCTTTCCCTAATCTTTCCGTCGAAAACAAATCCGGCGTATGGCTGCAGGATTTGAATGATCTGCATATACGCGGCAATCTGAATTTTAATAAAGGGTATCTCTATCTCAATGGCTGGAATACCTTGGTCAATCAATCCATTACCGGTTATTCTGATAAAGGTTTCGTGGTGACGGGAAGTGCCATCGGGGGGGGGAGCCTTTACCGCAAGCCGCCGGACAGCGATACACAGATGGTCTTTCCCGTAGGAACGGATCCAGGCAGCTATTCTCCTTTTGCCATGCAGTCTGCTACTCCATCCAGCGGCATCGTTGGGGCCACCGTCTTTGACAATGTTTACCTGAATGCCACCTCTGGAAATATTCTCGACAGTGATTATGTAATGAAGACCTGGCAGATTTCTTCAGGAGAAGGAGTTCCCCATACCACCGTGTTGCTTCAGCATAATGTAGCCGATGAAGGAGTTCGCTTTTCCCCTTACCGCGACAGCAGCTATGTCGC
>SCQV01000437.1 GCA_004299085.1 Chitinophagaceae bacterium
TGGAAAAGGTTAAAAATGTTCCGCAGTTTATTGAAGCTATCGCCATCAGCCAAATTATTTTCGATCATTCAGAATGGGTTTCTGTCTGGGGTTATATTATCAGCCGCCAATCACGTATCCGTATGGATTTCATACTGACTTTTGATATGCTGAATAAATTGCTTCGCTATTCAGGAGAAACCGGAGACAAAGTACAAATGCTGCTTGTCGAAAAATTTGAAAAGGGGTTGGAAGAGCCTACTGTATTGGATCTGGAAGAACTATTGGGAGAACCTCAGTTTTTTGATTATTGCCGTATTGAGGCGAGCAAGACAGGTATTCAGGATAAAAACGGCAAATGGAAAACAGATCCTCATTGCCTTTCTATAGACGATATTTCTCCAAAGCTGCATTCCAAAACACCGGTATTGGCACCCGGATATTTTCATAAGCAAAATTTATCCAAGTGCACCGAAATATTGAGTAGCTTATATGAATTATATCTCGGTTATCAGGAATTAGGATTTGATGAAGCAACCGCCATTAAAAATGCAGAGCTGGAAGACGACCTGAAATTTAAAATGGCTTATTATGCATGGGAAATGAAAAGAGATGCCTGATTTTATACTGTACAGGCTTATCTTTTCATCAATTCCTGTTTCAGAAAATTAAAAAATACATTGACTGTCCGGATTTGTGCAACAATGAAAATAGAACGCAGACTTGCCTGCGGCAGGCAGGTTATTATGATTCTTTATGATCTTCGCCGAAGGCGGATCATATTTTAATCATATATTGGATAAAATATGATTGATAATCTGCGATTATCTTAATAAATCATAAGAATCTGCGCCCGCCGGCATAGGCAGGTTCTATCTTTTAAACTTGTATTATTGCGGATGATCATTAAAAAATAAAGAATACCTCTCTTTTTTTAATAAAATATTAAATTTTACAAATTAGTCTATTTAACTTGTAGGAAATACATACTTTTGCATCTATTATTCACTTAAAAAAAATAAATCATGGCATTATTATTAGAAGACACTGCGCCCAATTTTAAGGCACAGACCACTGCCGGAGAGATTGATTTTTATGAGTTCCTCGGCAACGGATGGGGAGTATTATTTTCACACCCTTCAGATTTCACTCCTGTATGCACGACCGAGCTGGGCCGTATGTCGCAATTGTACGAAGACTTTAGGAAACGGGGCGCAAAAATTTTAGCAGTAAGTGTAGATCCGGTAGAATCACACAAGGAATGGATCAAGGATATCAATGAAACCCAGCACACGAACGTATCCTATCCCATCATTGCAGATCCGGAGAAAAAGGTGGCTAATTTATATGGAATGATCGCTCCTCAATGGTCGGACTCACATACGGTACGGTCAGTTTTTATCATTTCACCCGATAAAAAAATTAAACTGACTTTGACCTATCCTGCTTCTACGGGACGTAACTTTTTGGAAATATTGCGCGCACTGGATTCTATCCAGCTTACTGCTAAGTATGCAGTATCCACTCCTGCAGACTGGAAAGATGGCGAAGATGTCATTGTAGGCGGTTCCGTAAAAACAGAGGACATTCCGGCGAAATTCCCGAAAGGACACAAGATTATTAAATCTTATCTGAGGACCACACCTCAGCCGAATAAATAACATAAGACTTTTGGCTGTTATTACGATTGAATCAGGAAAGCAGACTCTTATGTTTCCTGAGTTGATTCAATACAGCCTGAAAATCCTTGGGCAAAGGTGCTTCAAAAGAGCGCCTTTGTCCATTTTTATCTTCAAAGGATAAAGAAAATGCATGCAGCGCCATCCGGCTCATCAGCGGTCTTTCTTCCTCCTGGAACTTTCCGGTGCGATATTTTTTCTTAATGAATGACAAATAAAAAGGTTTGCCGCTGCCATACACTCCATCCATTGCAATGGAGTGGCCAATGGATTGCAGATGTACTCTAATCTGATGAGTTCTCCCCGTAAAGATTTTAATTTTCAAATAAGTGAATAAATTAAAAGATTCCAGTACTTCGTATTGTGTAATCGCTTCCTTTCCTTTTTTCCCCGTTATCATTTTGCCTTTCTTTTTCGGATCTTCCATGACAGGTGTGTCAATAGTTCCTTCTTTTTCCCATATTCTGCCGGCCACCAATCCCAGATAAATCTTTTCAGTTTTTCTATTTAAAAATTGCCCAGAAAGAAACCGGTGTGCCGCTTCATTTTTTGCAAAAACAATCACGCCGCTGGTGTCCTTGTCCAGGCGGTGTACTATCCATATTTTTCCCGAACGTTGTTCCAACATGCCCGACAAGCTGGGTAAATGCTCATCAAACCTGTCAGGAATACTCAATAATCCGGCGGGCTTATTCATGACAATCATATCATCATTTTCAAAAAGGATATTTTTTTCTATTTGTTTCATTGCCTGAATGTTTTATTTTATTGCTTCATTACCTGCCATGGCGGGCTTCATTGTTTAAA
>SCQV01000438.1 GCA_004299085.1 Chitinophagaceae bacterium
ATTATCGCTTACGGGTAAATTTGCGTATTATAATTTATATCATGAAAAGGATTATCGTGGCAATAGACGGCCTGAATTTTTCAGCATCCACAGTCAAATATGGCGCCTTTTTGGCAGCTTCGGCTAAAGCGGATCTG
Organism: Chitinophagaceae bacterium; assembly: GCA_004299085.1. GTDB lineage: Bacteria > Bacteroidota > Bacteroidia > Chitinophagales > Chitinophagaceae > FW021-bin31. The sequence goes on from SCQV01000438.1 coordinate 138, forward strand.
ACAGGTATCTTTCTGGATGATATTAATTATCATAGTTATAGGGTTTATGACTTACTGAACGAGGAGGAGCGAGTTAGTAAAAATATATTGAAAAGACTAAGCAAAAAAGACGAGCAAACAAGAAAAAAGGCCATACAGGAATTTGAAAAAATATGCAATCGCGCAAAGATCAAATATAAGATCAGGCACGACCGGAATGTTGAATTAGAGGAACTGCTGACAGAGAGTATATATACAGATTTGATTGTCTTGGACCGGAAAGAACCTTTTTGGAAAAGGGAAGAAAAGATACCCGGTTCCTTTTTAAAAGGTGTCTTGAACAATATGGAGTGTCCGGCAGTGGTAGTTCCCTCAACTTATAAGGCTTTTAATAAATTAGTTTTTTTGTATGACGGAAGTCCTCCCTCTGTGCAAGCCATCAAAACATTCAGTTATTTAATGGATATCTTCTGTGAGCTTCCACTAGAAATTGTAACAGTAAAACAGTCTGAAAACTATCCTGATCTTTCAGGTAAATACTTAATGGGTGCATGGATCAAAAAATATTTTAGCCATGCGACCTATACGGTTCTGCAGGGAGATTCGGAGAGTGCTATCGTTCAGTATGCTGAAACACAAAAAAACAATGCTCTGTTTATATTAGGCGCCCGCCGGCGGGGAATTATTTCCCACTGGCTCCGGGAAAGCATGGCGGAGGCGCTCATTCAAAGGGTGGAGGCGCCATTATTTATAGTCCGGTATTGAAATCAGAATGTTCATGATAAATACAGTTAAACTAAAATATAACCGATTAATATGGATCATTGCTATATCCTTGTTGCTTGGTAATGGCATACATGCAATGGCAACAGGATATGCTTTTATAATCCACCCTGTGTGGAATCTGCCAGGACTTACTATTCCCTATCTCACTCCTTCTTCTCTTGATAATTTCTTTATGCCCGGTATTCTCCTTTTCCTGATACTGGGACTTATGAGCATTATTGTTTCAATTGTCGCTTTATTAAAGGGAACTTTTTATCCATTCCTCATTTCCCTGCAGGGAGTGGCTTTATCTGTATGGACTTTATCTCAGATTATATTTCTCGGCTTTTTGCATCCTATGCTTATTGTTATAGGCATTATTTCCATTATGTTAATCCCTATTGGATATTTTCTTAAAGATTTTAAAAGATAATTACATGAAATATGTAACTCCGGAAGAGGCGGTTTCCGTTTTAGAAAGCAATCAGCGCATTTTTATCCATAGTGTTGCTATGACGCCTCATCGCTTGATTAACGCGATGATCGCTCGAGCGGATGAATTGCGCAATATAGAATTAGTGCATATCCACACAGAAGGAGATTTACCCTATTGTGATGGTAAATTCTGCAAGAGCTTCCATGCCAATACCTTTTTTACCGGCGCCAATATGAGAGCCTCTGTAAATGATGGTACAGGAGATTATGTACCCGTTTTTCTGAGTGAAATTGATCTGCTCTTTCAAAGAAGGATTCTGCCGCTCGATGTAGCCATGATCCAGGTAAGCCCGCCCGATGCTCACGGGTATTGCTCTTTGGGTCCCTCTGTGGATGTAACCTTAAGTGCCATAGAAAATGCACGGATCATTTTAGCAGAATGTAATCCAAGAGTTCCCAGAACACATGGTGATGGGATTATACATCATAGCAGGATTCACGCAGCTATTGAAACGGATGCTCCCATTCATGAAGTGGCAGTGCTTGCTCCTACTGAGACAGAGAAAAGGATAGGGAGGCATGTAGCCGGTTTAGTAGAAGACGGCGCCACCTTGCAGCTTGGTATTGGCGGCGTTATCAATTCAGTCCTTAACGAATTGGTCTATTATAAAGATCTGGGCATA
>SCQV01000439.1 GCA_004299085.1 Chitinophagaceae bacterium
CATTTTTTGTCAGGGTTAACCGCCGACGTTTCAGTCGGTGTGGCGACATTCATCGTCGCTCACCCGACAAGCTATGCTTCGTCGGCCCTTCAGGCAGATTTTGCAGCCAACTGTAAAATCTGGGTTTAATCAGGATATACTTTTGCAGATACTTCAATGAATACATAATTTTAGAAAATAAAGTGATATTTTCTGTGCTGAAAAATATCAACCAAATAATAATTGAATGATAGGATCTGAAATTCTGTTAGATTTTATCGGTAAAAATCAGGGATACTTATCGGGTCAAATAGAATCATACGAAAATCACTATAAGTAACGGAAATAGTGTGTTCCTTCCTGTGATAAAAAACCCCAGTACTGAAGTCTTTAGTTATGTTAAATTCGTTCCTATATACCTACATTCCCAGAAGATGGAAAAACATTGGTCTGGCCATACCCTGCAACTGGTATAATTAATGTCATAACCAGAAATTTGAGTACCTGTTTCATGATTTTACTTTTAATGATGATAAGTTAGTGTTAGAAAAGACATCTGTTTCTGTATATTGCTTCACCAGCAATATCAATATACATAGATAAAAGCTAATATAAAAGCGGTCCTCAAGGTTAGGAAATAATATAAATCTTGTAAGAATAATAAAAATCAACAAAAGGATAAACCATTGTTCAAACCTTATTTTATATCCATTGATGAATGCCGGTATTATCACCAAAAAGGCCAGGAAGGCAAAGAAAGTAAAATGTTGATACACCACCACAGTGATAACATAGGAATACGCCAGCGCTACGTAATCTTTAAAGGAAAACCCCCCATGAGGCTGGTATGCCAGATTAAGGGTGTTAGCAAAGTCAGGGTAATAGGTTATATTTTCTCCGAAAGGGCGAACGGTAAACCACGTAACCACAAAGTAACATAAAACTAATGCTCCCGCCATTATTCCGTACTGCAGGAGGGATATCCGTTTTTGCCATTTCCGTATAAAAAACAAAAAGGACAGCATGATCAGGCAGGTAACAATATTATCCAGCCGGGCAAAAACAGAAAGCAGGAGCAAAACAAACAGGGGAATAATAGATGGTTTTTCAATGATGAAGTAAAAGGCTCCTAAAAATATAAGTGAAGACACTGCATCAGGGGTTGAAAGGCGTGCTGTATTTATCATAAAAGGAGTGTACATGATCAAAAGGCTGCCCAGGAAAGAGAATGGCGGCTTAATGTATTTTCTCAACCAATACAACAATAGCAACCCCATTAGAAAATAGGCTATTATGGAAGGGAGTACTGTAGATTTAGTTAAGGAGAAACCTGCTTTATAAAGCAGGTAAATCATACCTATATATAGAGGTTTTACAGTATAAAAGGGAAGCTGGCCATAAAATGCCGCCGCATCTTTCACCATCTTTTCCCTATAAGGGCTTTGAATCAGATTTCCGTACTCAGGGTCAGGTACTTGCAGGCCGGCTATATGGTAGGTTTTTGCATGAATGTTCTTTATACTCAGTTGAGGTTGATCTAATTTCAGTACAATAGCCATATACGGCAGCATATCCCAATTGTAATAGGGCCGCCGGAAAGCGAAAAGACAGGCCGGAAATATACATACAGCGAAGACAACAAAGAAAATGCACTTTGTTAAATGACGGGATTTGTGGATGTTATCAGTATTTATGTCCATTGCAGGATGGTTAAAAACAAGAAAACAACTAAAATGCAAAACGAAATCCTTCTTATTTTGGTTGCCATGATGTCAAAGTGAAAGGAACTTTTTTAGGTAAGACCTATTCAATATTGCCTCTATATGGTTGGGTTGACCAATAAGAAGTGCACTTTTAGAGAAGTTTGATTGAGACAGCAACTCCGGTGTGAGTATTTACGATTTCCTATTGATGGAGATGTAAAAAAACTACCATCGTTTTACATGATCATAGATAGCCATATAGTATCTTCCACAGATTATTATAACGAGGTTGCTCCGTGCTATAATAGCCAGCAGACAGGATCTGACGATATAGTCCGTGAGCAGGTAAGGGAAATATTCAGAAGCCGCGTACCAAAGGGAGATGTGTTGGATTTGGGTGGTGGAACGGGACTGGATTTGGGCTGGTTGACTACCGGAGGATATCATGTTTTTTTTGTGGAGCCATCTGTTAACATGCGTTCTTTGGCCATGCAAATGCAGATTTTTAGGGAAGAAAACGCTCCTCTTTCTTTTATTGAAGAAAATACCAATGTTTATGAATGGTCTCCTGATCATCTTCCTTTTCAAGAAAAAATGGACGGCGTTCTTCTCAACTTTGCCGTTCTCAATAGTATAAAGGATCCGGATTTGTTTTTTGAGAAAATAAGAACCGTATGCAAACCCGGATGTTTCCTTATCATGACTGTCATAAGCGGGCGTCTGGGTATTATTTTAAAAAGATATGGCACCTCTCATTTTATAAAGCATATTGTTAAAGGGAGCTTTATCTCATATACCCATTTTAACGGATTAATACATGAAACTTTTATCTACTCGCCGCAGCGTATTAAAAAAAGTTCCGGCAGCTATTTCCATTTCCTATCCTGCGCCCCCATTCCTTTTTCTGGCTTTGACCTTGTTATACTTTCCGCCAAATGAAACCGGTTCTTATTGATTGCTCTTTTGATCTGTTGTCGGAATTTAATACTCCGCAACAAGCTATCAGCGCTCATGTCCCGGGATTTGGTTATGCAAAATATTTGCAAGAAAAGATTGAAGTGATCATTACGGAGCAGATCAATTATGAAGGAGAGTTCGTTTCGGAAGGTGTCCGATACCGCTTTTTTAAATGCAGGAAAAGATGGCTCCATATCCCATTTAAAATGATCCGTTTTATAAGGAGAAAGCATCCTTCCATTCTTTTTATTCAGGGATTTATATTCCCTGTAGAAGTGATTCTTCTGAGATGGACACTGAACAAAAAGATTGTTTTTATAGCACAGCATCATGGTGAATTGCCATCGCCAGGGATTAAAAAGATATTTCAGAAAATAGCGGACCATTGTATTCAGGCGTATCTTTTTACTTCATTAGATAATGCCAAGCCATGGATTGATCAGCAGATCATCCGGGGCTATCATAAGTGTTGTGAAGTATTAGAAGCTTCCACCTTTTTTGAAAAACAAGACAGGCAAAAATCAAAGCTCAGATTGGAAATAAGCGGCCATTATAATTTTCTTTGGGTGGGAAGGCTTCAGGTTAACAAAGATCCTGTCACTATGCTGGTGGCTTTTGAAGATTATTTAAACAAGAACCAGGATGCAAAGCTGTATATGATATATCAGGATGAAACGTTATTACAAGAATTGAAGATGATTATGGAAACCAATCAGATTCTCCGGCAATCTGTTTTTCTATTAGGAAAAATCCCCCATGAAGAATTGCCTTACTGGTACAGCGCTGCTGATTTTTATGTTTCCTGCAGTCACCGCGAGGGAAGCGGTTTTGCTTTATTGGAAGCCATGGCTTGTGGTTGCATTCCAGTAGTCACCAATATCCCGTCTTTTCGTAAAATTACAGCTAACGGGAAATATGGCTTTTTATATGAACCGGGGAATGTACATGAATTGTCGTGGATATTGCAATCATTAAGCCATATCAGGAGGAATGAATTCTCCGAAGCGGTATTAGCATATTTTTCTGAAGCGCTTTCTTTTAAAAGTATTGCCGGCCAATTATATGCTATTTGTGAAAGAATGATATCCAAATAACACCATAATATCATTAACCGCATTTTGCATGGAGAATGGAATTACAGGCTCAGCAGATAATGCATCCTCTTGTAAAAGTTCTGCAGCCTTGATATACATTTCACGAATAGTATGCACCTGATGCCAGTGGGGGATTTCTTCATGCATGGGTTTATGAAAACTAATCACATGAGCACCGGCGCTCAATGCTTCCAGGCAAGCCGAGCTGAAGCCCTCATAGGAAGAAGGATGTAAGAATATCTTAGCATGATGCATGATCGCGATAAGCTCATCGTGTGGCAGCTCTCCCGCCAGCTTAAGATTCCTTTCGATTTGTAATTCTTTTATTTTAGATTGAAGAAGGCATTTCTCCGGGCCGCTTCCGCAAATCACCGCTTTTAATTCAGGATATGACCGTGTTAAATATTTAACTGTTTCGAGGAATAATTCGTATTGCTTTAAAGGGATCAGTGATCCCGCTCCTATCAGATCAAGAAATCTGTCAGTATGATTTTCATGAGACAAATTACCATCAACACCCATAGGAATTACGTAGCGTGGAGTAATTCGATAATTTTTATAGAATTCATCCGCCAGCGAATCAGATAAGGCAATTAATTCTGATGCCCTGGGCCTGATCAGTTTTACGACATGGTTATTCTTTTTTGCGTCCTGCCCTAATATCCAGCAATAATGGGGTAAATGGTAAGTGCGGGCGAACCAGAATGCCGGTAAGGAATGCTCGGTACACCAAAAACATAATAAGCCTGCTATTTCATTTTCACGCCTCAATTGTTTAAGCGTGTTCCATATCTTCATCCACGCAAACCGTTTGTAAAACCCTTTTTGAATCCCCAGGCTGATCACCTTTACATTATTCCAATGATATTCCTTTGAAACAGCAGGATATTGTACGGTAACAATAATCATATTTCTCCCGGGAAAATTTTGCTGAAGTATTTGTATAAAGCGCTGCTGGGCGGGCAGGCAGGTTATGTCGGCTTCATCAGCGGGAAATCCCGGAGTAAGAATGATCAATATCTTGTGAGTAAAGCTCATCTAATGAAATAATTTTATTGCAGAAGGAGAGGCTTTCTTTATCATGAGTAATCATCACAATGATTTTCCCTTCCTTCGCCAGCGTCTGAAGGTGTTTCAATAGGATATTTCCCGAAAGCCGGTCTAACTCATTGAACGGCTCATCCAAAAGCATCAGCCCGGCGTCTTTATACAAAGCCCTGGCAAGTACAATCCGTTTCCGCTGACCTCCACTGATATTTTTCCCATTCTCATTAATAACATGACATACGCCATCCGGATATTTCTCCAATAGCTCCTTTAATCCCGATGCCTGAATGGCATTCTTCAAACTTTCATCCTGCACGTTATTTTCATTCAGGGTAATATTTTTTAAAATACTGTCGTGTATTAAAAAGGCATGTTGCCGGCTGTACGCCACATCGTTCCAGAAGTATTTTCTTGCGGCAGCATTCGTTTTTTTCCCATTGATCCATATCGTCCCTTCTGTAGGTTCGAGGAACCCCAAAAGCATATTGAAGAGGGTGGTTTTACCTTTTCCAGACGCTCCTGAAATCCCCAGGAAATCTCCTTTTTTCAAATTCAGATTGATTCGTTTTTTAGCAGCCGGATTTTCCTCATCCTGAGAATATTTGTAAGCCACCTCCCTGAAGATAATTGAATTAACAGCATCGGGTTTCTGTTTTCTCTTTGAAAGAGAGGCCTCTTGTAATCTGATCTTCAGCAGATCATGGGTGGTGTAAGCATACGCGTGGATTTGGGCGCTGATGTTTAAAATTTTTGCCGTGCCGGGAATAATTTTATAAACTGCAACGGTAAAAGCGCCAATAGTCACTAAAGATACCGCATCCATATTCCCAAAGACAATATGTATTACTACTAAGATAAAAAAACCGGTGATCGCCAGTATCTCTATAAAGCGGGAAGGCAATCCTTTGATAATGGTCAGATCAGAAAGGTATTTATTCAAAAGCCCCTGGTAATGCAGGTATCTTTTACTAAAGAATTCCTTTTTATTATAGATATTGCTTTCCACGTAGCTGCCCAGTGCTTCATATAAATGTTGCATGGTCTTTTCGCTGGTAGTTTTGATATGAAGCCTGACTGCCTTTAATCTCCTTTTATTAAAATAGGCTAATGCTAACACAGCAGGAAGTAGCAGGATAAGCAACAATAAAAAAGAAGGTGCATTATATAATAAGATGCCAATGACTGTGAAAATGATGAGCGTATATTCCGTAAACATCTGCAGAATTCCTATAAGCACATAATGGCAAAATTCAATAGGCTGCTGGC
>SCQV01000440.1 GCA_004299085.1 Chitinophagaceae bacterium
GCGGTTAACCTCTTACGGAGTCTGATACTCGTCAGAGTCGTCAGACCTGACAAAAAATGGCAAAAAAGCCATTTTTTCGTCACTGCTTCGCAGAAATTTTGCTACTGCAAAATTTGGGTTAAAGTTCCTGCTGATAGATCCTGCAAGATCAACTGCCAACCTGTGAATGCGGATTGGGTTTACTTCATAGGCGGTATATTCACCTGTGGGGCCAGTACTGCATGAACCTTTTCTACAAATAAATCTTTAGCCAAATCAAAAGAAGCAGACTGTTTTATATCCTCACAAGACGCACCTATCTTGACTGTGTATTTCCCCGCTTCTGCTATCCATGTCTCTTTCGGCGTATTAAACGATGCTAAAGAGGAACTATTTAGAACGAAGTTCATCGTTTCACTTTCACCGGGCTGTAATTCCCGTGTTTTTGCAAAGGCTTTTAACTCTTCTTCAGGCTTCTTCAATTCTTTTTGCGGAGCGCTGAGATATAATTCAACTACGTCTTTACCCGCAACTTCTCCGGTATTTGTAACTGTGACGCTCACTTCCATTTTCCCATCAAAATGGTGTGTGCTTAGCTTTAAATCGCTGTAAGTGAAATGGGTATAAGATAAGCCATATCCAAAAGGATAAGCGGTCTTTATATGAAAAGTATGATAATATCGGTAACCCACATAAATACCTTCTCCATAAACTACATCCTTAGGTTTGTTGACAGGTGTGCCCGGAAAATATTTTGCCGAAGGAACATCGCTATAATGAACTGGGAATGTCTGAGCTAATTTACCTGAAGGATTCACTTTACCCGATAAGACATCTGCAATGGCATTACCCGCTTCCTGTCCCGGCATCCATGCCAGGAGAATACCGTCCACTTCATTGCTCCAACCGGCCATTTCTATCGGGCCCGCAATATTCAACACGACCACTACTTTTTTACCTGCTGCATGAAAAACATCCGACACATTTTTGATTAAATCTTTTTCCTGTTGGGTTAAATAGAAGCTCTCTTCTTTTCTGTCTATGCCTTCACCGGAATTTCTTCCAATGGTAATCAGGGCCACATTATCCTGCGCAGCAGCTCCTTTGATAGCAGCCACATCAACGGCCATTTCAGGAATGACAGCGGGAGGTTGAAGAATAAAAGTTTGTTTGGGCAAGATAGCTTTTTCATGAGCTATATAATTTTCATAAGAAGTTTGCAGCGTCTGATCTACCCCAAATCCTGCATTTTCCAATCCCTGATTTAAGGATACCGTAAAAGAAGTATTCACCGTACCACTGCCAAATCCTCCCGGCAGCAAATCATAAGAAGTATAACCATATAATGCTATGGAGGAGGCCTTCTTTAGCGGTAAAGCATTTCCATTGTCTTTTAATAATACCATACCCTGTGTAGCGGCCCATCTTGAAATCTGCTCATCTTTTTTCAGGTCGGGATGATTGGAAAAGGCATCATGCTTAAACCCGGGTGTTTTCATGATACCTTCCATTATCCTTTCCACATTGCGGTTGAGGTCACCGACCGGCAAGCTGCCGTCTTTCACTGCCGCTATAATTTTTTCTGATTGTACCGGTGTGCCGGGCATTAATAAATCATTCCCTGCTTTCATCTGTGCCACCGGATCTTTACCTCCGAACCAGTCCGTCATGACGAAACCCTTATAACCCCATTCATCTCTTAAAATGGTAGTTAATAAATCTTTGCTTTGCGAAGTGTAGGTGCCATTCACCAGGTTGTAGGAGGACATGACCGTCCACGGGTCAGATTGCTGTATGGCTATCTTAAATCCCTTCAGGTAAATTTCCCGTATGGCACGCTCACTAATTTCTTCGTTAATGTCATTCCTGCTGGTTTCCTGGTTATTGGCAAAAAAATGCTTGACAGAAACGCCTACGCCTTCATCCTGCACTCCTTTGATCATAGCAGCAGAGATGTAACCCGAAACCAGCGGATCCTCAGAATAATATTCAAAATTCCTCCCGCCAAGCGGGTTACGTTGAATATCCATCGCCGGCAGCAACATGATATCCACACCATAGTTGCGTGCCTCGCTGCCTAAAGCTTCACCTACCTTTCGTACTACAGAGGTATCCCAGGTGGATGCCAGCAAAGTTTCTACCGGGAATTGAGTGGCGTAATAAGTTTTGCTGCTGTCATTGTTCCGGATAGGAGGAATGCGTACTCCAGCCGGACCGTCGGACATGGTGATGGATGGGATACCAAATTCGGGGAAGGGGTAGGTTCTTCCTGCTGCGCCGGGCACTTTTTCAGGGACTTTAGCCGCTTCGGGATTTTGGGGTGGCAATTTAAATTTTATTTTGGCGCCCGGCGGAAGATGGAATACCATTCCCAAGCCGACGACCAGATTTGCTTTTTGTTCCAATGTCATGGCATTCACTATTTCCTTTAGGGAATTTTTTCCAAGTTGTGGCATATCCTTTTTTGTGGTTTGAGCGGATGCCGGTAATTGCATGGAACCTATTGTTGCGATTAAAATGGATACTATGCTGATATTGATTAATTTTTTCATCTGAAAATTTTTATTCATGTATTAAATAAGTTTCTATAATATGTCCACTCCGAAAAGTCAAAGAATGCCACAGAGACTCAAACCTGCCTGACGGCAGTCAGGGTCACAAAGAAAACACTAAGTGCAATTGCCTGTTTTACAGGTCTTCGTGGCAAAAGAGGCTTTATTGATACTGTTGTCATTAGTAACTCATACTTTATTCATACTTTCTCAACGCTTTAAGGCCTCCGACCTCAAAGGGGAAGATTGTTATATATGTAGGGAAGATCATGTCCTGATTTTATGCTTTTAGTGCGCTTTAACCGTGCTTTATCCATACTTTACCTATACTTTATCCATGGAGTATCTATCAGTTACCTGAAAGCACAAGAGCATCCCTTTTTATTACCTGTTTGTGACAGTAGTAATTTCAGGATGCTCTTATAATTTACTCCCCGTGCAAAAAAATGATTCCAGTTATTCTCCGTTTCCTCTGACTCAATAACCAGGGTTTTGCAATAACGTCTTATTACTTAAGTCAATTTGTTGTTGGGGGATTGGAAAATAATTATTGGTAGGAGAAGTAAACTTAGCGCCCCGAATATCGGACGTAAATTGGCCCTCATATTGGAAATAGTGGTTAACGACCGTATTAGCCTCTCCCCATCTTACTAAGTCAAAGAAACGATGCCCTTCCATAGCAAATTCCAGTTTTTCCTCAAAATGTACTGCCGTGCTATCATAACCTGCACCATGTGCAGCAAACCAACCATTAGGATAGGGACTTATTTTATAATTAGCTGCTGTTTGTGAGTTATCTACAATAGGCTGGGTATATACTGGATCTCCTGTTTTTGGATCCTTTTGATAACCAGTGACTCTGCCCATTACAAAGTCTGCGGGATTAGCCGCCCTGGTTCTCACCAAGTTGACATAAGTTTCTGCCTGATTGAGGCTGCCTGCTTTCACTTCACATTCTGCAGCCCACAGCAACACCTGGGCAAACCTTATCAGGTTATAATTGATCGCATTGAGCGGCGCCCACTGGGTAACAGAATTATCTCCACCAGTTCCCTCCCAAGCTTTATAAAATACATTTTTCTTAGGTGAGTACGGACCGGCGCTTGCCTGATTACGAATCCATGCCTGACCCGGATCAACACCCCAATCCAGATAGGGAATACCACGACGGCCTGCTGTCCAGTCAACGCGGGGATCTAAATATCCTTGATCCGGAGTAAATGCAGAAGTAGAAGGTATTCCTTCGTCATTTTTTACTTCATTAGCTGGCAGATCATACTCCGGATTATCTAAAGTACCACCCAATAAAGGTAATCCATTAGCATCGGTACGGAAAGAATTAACCAGTTCTATACTAGGCTGAAAAAATCCGCAGCAACCTGTTACCGCCCCGTTGCCATAAGGATAGTTCAGCAGGTCTTGAATATTCCCATGATACCCTTGTGCGCCATCATTAAGGGAAGCCTGAATCGCAAAAACTGATTCGGAACTGTTATTAAACTGGTAATTAAAATTATCGGAGAACTTGGCCAATAGACCATATTTAGTACCATTAGAAGTTTGTCCGTTATTTATCAAATCTTGCAAAACAGGAAGCGCTTGACTATATTTATTTTCAAACATATATGCTTTGGCCAGAAAAGCTCCGGCTGCGTATCTATTTACCATGCCTATGGCAGGTTGCGTAGTAGGCAGGTTTTGATAGGCGAATAGGAAATCAGCCTCTATTTGAGGCCAAATATCTTTATCATTAGCTATATGATAATTGTTGGCGACATAGGTGACAGACTCATCCACCCAGGGAACCATATCCCATGTTTCTTTGGCAAAAAAAGCATATATCCCTCTTAAGAAACGGGCTTGTGCATATATGTTCATCGTGTCTGTAGGCGTCAATCCTTTTACTTCAGGCAGCAGTCTTATTACATTGTTGGAACGTGCAATGCCGTCATAAACCCATTCCCACCTTGTTTCGAGATAAGAATTAGTGGGTAAGGTAGTAAAGTCGGCGATAGACATGGCATCTGCCTGGTCACCAGGATCGGAGCCTTTATGAGCGTCGCCACCACAGATACTTCCCCACAGCCAGTTATCAGATTGTGCATAGAAGTTAAATCCGTTAGCATTATATTGCCCATCAAGGTCAGAATATGCCCCTATTAACAGCTCATTAATTCCTTTTTGGGTAGCTACCTGCTCCTCTGGAACTACCTGAGTGGGTTGCACCGTCAGGAAGCTTTTCTTACAGGAGGGAAAAGTTATTCCCACGATGAGTGAGGCTGTGAGCACCAGCCAAATATTTTTATTTTTCATCTTAAAAAATTTAAAGTTTACAGAATCTTAAACAAAACATATACTCTTTAAAAAGAGATATTGGCGCCAACGATGTACTGCCTTACGAACGGATAGGTTCCGTAATCCACTCCAAAGTTGTTGTCTAAACCACTGATAGCCGGATCCAATCCGTCATATTTGGTAATGGTGAAGAGGTTGACTGCCTGCACATACACACGCAAGTTATTAATACCGGCTTTTGTAAGGGTTCCCTTCGGGAATGTGTATCCGAATTGAAGATTCCTGCAACGGAAATAGGAACCATTTTCTATATAATAAGAATTGACGACTTGGTTATAACTTGCATCACTTCTATCCTGAAAAATAGGAACATTCGTGTTAGTATTTGTTGGCGTCCATGATTTCAGCACGCGGGTACTAATGGCCTGGCCGGGGAAGTTAGAATAGAAATCCGTGTACCATTTGGTATAGTTAAATATATTCCCGCCCCATACGCCATAAAACTGTACCATTAAGTCCCAGTTTTTATATCCGATGTTACCATTAATCCCGTAAGTGAAATCGGGATTAGGGTTACCAATAATTGTCCTGTCATTAGCATCAATGATACCATCCGGTTTCCCGTTAGCTCCGCTGACATCGGCATAACGAAATTCTCCTGGATGTTCGCCTCCCGATTGATAAGTGGCATTGGGATTACCGGTTGCCTTTTGAGCTTCTGCATCTGCAGCATCTATTTCAGACTGACTTTGCCATAAACCAACTACTTTATACCCATAAAAAGCTGACATCGGATTTCCTATTTTGTTTATAGTTACGATTCCATCTCCAATGCGGGTTGCTCCATAGCTGGTCCCATAAAAATAATTGGTTCCATCTGCTATCTTGATTATCTTGTTCTTATACTGGGTAAAATTAACTCCAATATCATAGTGCCAATTTCCTGCAAAATCCCCATGTTTATCTATTTGGAACTCTACACCGGTATTCTGCATGGATCCCACATTGATGTAAGGATAGGAGGTTAAGAAACCAACTGTGGCCTCCACCTGCGGGTTATACAATAAGCCGGTTGTTGTACGCTTATACCAATCCACGGTGATGTTGAAGGAATTGTTGAATAAAGTGGCATCTGCTCCAAAATCCAATGTTTTGTTGGTTTCCCAATGAGTGTTAGGAACACCAATACTGTTAGGCATTAACCCTTCCGTTAAGCTGTTGCCGGTTCCAGATATATCGTAAGAAGCCACTTCCGGGCTGGTGGTATAAGTATTATACTGATTTACCAATTTTACGGGGCTGGCATTACCCATTTCACCGTAGCTGCCTCTCAGTTTCAGATCATTAACCCACTGCACAGGTTTCATAAAGTTTTCATTAGAAATACGCCATCCGACTGATACAGCGGGAAATATTCCAAATTTATCCTGGGGGCCGAAATTGGCAGAGCCATCTCTACGAACAGTACTGGATAAGAGATATTTATCTTTATAGCTATAATTTACATTCGCGAATAAAGAATATAAGGTAGAATACGCTCCACCGCCGTCAGTTACCACTCGTCCACTGGAGGAAGCAGTGCTGATACCTGTATAGCCAGGGTTCACGGTAAAGAATGTGTTGGCATTAGCATCTAAATTAAATCCTTGTCCACCCTGAGCTTCTTCTCCCAAAAGCACTTTTACATAATGTGCACCATAGGTATGTTGAAATTGGAGCGTATTGGTCCAAACCCAACTTTGTGCATAACTCGCACCTTCATATACGTAGTCTGTGGTAGGGTTGTTTTCTGCATCCTCATATTGCGCATAAGTATAGGTCTTATAATAATAGTTGTTGTAATCGCCTCCAAAACTGGAATGGAAAGTAATATTATAAGGCAGTAAAATATCCATATACACATTACCGAATATATCCGTATTGTATGCTTTGTTATTTTTGGTACGGTATTGATTAGCTACAGGATTCTGTGAGTTATTGAGTCCTGGCGCAGTCGTACCTGCAAAATTACCCATGATATCATAAACCGGGATGATCGGATTTTCACGATAAGACCAGCCAATGGCATTTCCTTCATTACCGCCCACATTTCCATTGGTGAGTGTGGGATTGTCTTTCAAGGCTATCTGTATGTTTTCACCAATCTTTACACGATTATGAATGGTAAATTCGGTATTAGCCCTAACGGAATACCTTTTCAAGTAAGTTTCATTGACAACACCTTGCTGGTTAAAATAACCAAACTGAACGTTATATTTTGAATTATCGGTGCCGCCTGATAAGGAAAGGTTGTGGCTCTGAATAGGGGCAACACGGGTGACTGCATTGTACCAGTTTGTGCCCGCTTTATTAGCTTTTATGATCTGGTAAACAGGCCCATCGGCGGGATTAATATTATACAGCTTTGGATCCACCAGGGCGGCTGTGGCCGGGTCGCTGTTCAATAGCCCATAATTGGGCCCGGCTTTCAAATAATCCGGTAATACAGGAGTAGGACCGGTTCCATACTGTTTATTAGACAGGGTTTCTCCTACGGCTTTCATAGCATTCCACGTCCACTCTGCTGTTTGTGTAGGATTCAACATACTATAACCATGTCCGGGATATTGTCTGCCATAAGACACGTCATAGTTAACTGTCAACTTTCCCGCTTTACCCTGCTTAGTTGTAATCAATATAACACCGGCGAAAGCACGGGCGCCATATATAGTAGCTGCCGCAGCATCTTTCAGTACAGTGATGCTGGCTATATCATCCGGTGCAATGTAGCTTATGTCTTCCGTCGGAACTCCATCTACTACATACAAGGGATCATTGGTTAGGAATGAGCCAAAACCACGAATACGCACGGAACTGCTGCCGCCGGGTTCGCCTGAAGTAGTGATAGTTACCCCGGGCACTTGTCCCATCAGTTGCTTTTGGGCATCTCCCATAGGAATGGTTGTAAGTTGGCTTCCTTTAATTGAAGTAATAGAACCAGTGATATCTTTCTCTTTCTGAGTAGTATAACCTGTTACTACCAATTCATTCAGTGTACTGGAAGAAACCTGTAAAGTGATATTCAAACTGGTCCTTCCTCCGACCGAAACATCCTCCGACTGATAACCCACAGAGCTAATGGTTAGCACTGCATTGTCAGGAACTTCTAAGGAGAACCTTCCCTGTGCATCTGTTGCTGTACCGGTATTGGTTCCTTTTACCTGTACGGTTGCTCCGATAAGCGGATTACCGTGTGCATCTTTTACCACGCCGCTAACCTGATGTTGTTGAATTACATTTCCTTTTTTCGCAATAACGATTACATTATTGCTTAGGATTTTGTAATGAAGGTCTGTCTTTGCCAATAAAGTATTTAATACCTCCGGCAAAGGGGTATTGGTTACTTGCAGATTGATCTTTTTGTTGACCGGAACCAGGTCATCACTGTAAAGAAAACGAAAAGCGCTTTCTTTTTCAATTTTGGAAAAGACTTTACGCAGCTTAACGTTATGCAGGTCCAGGGTCAGCCGGACATCATTCTGTGAATAGGCTTTGGCAGAAACCTGGAGACACGCAGCCAGCATCAGGACAAAACTCAATTTCATGGCCAGCCAAATCTTTTTGGTGCTTTTCTCCTTGAGAAAAACAGGGTGAGGAAACCATTTTTTCATATTTTTGTGAAATTAAAGGTGAATAATAGAAGTCCGGGAGGCTACCAACCATAAAGGACTTCCGTTTTACCGGGTATTCTTCCTCTCCGCCTGAAGTGGAGGGGAAGATTTTTTTTACAGATAATGGATAGCTTATGTCATAGTGATAAGATTTTAGGAATGAACTAATTATTTAGAATATAAAAATGATAATACCTTTATTATTTTATCACTACCGTGTCACGTTCCAGCTCAAAGCTGAAAGCTCTGATCATCTTCAATTCTTCCAACGCCTGCGGTAGTGTTTCCCCGTTAAAAATTCCGGTAAAAGTGTAATCCGCCACTTGCGCATTTTCAACTTTGATAGTCACATTATACCAGCGTTGCATGCGTTCCGCCAGTTGTGAAAATTTTTCCCCCTGAAATACTAATTCATTATTCACCCACGCCGTTTCCGACACAATAGTATCTCCGTGAGGTGTAACTACCGGCTGTATGTCCGACACCTCCAGGCGGCTGTTGTGTAATGCCACCGGACGAATGGTCTTTAGCTCTTTATTCACTGATTGCGAGTTGTCTTTTTCCAGCGCCAATCCGTGTACATCGGCAAAATAAGATACCTTTTCATGAGGTTTCAGTACAATTGTTCTGCCTGGGTCATCTTTGATACTAACAGCTATAGAACCGCTTATCAGGGTGGCCACCGCTTCTTTTTCGTCAGGATATGCCTTTACATTAAAAACTGTGCCCAGGTCTTTGATGTCCAAATAATCTGTATGAATGATAAAAGGATGATTCGTATCATGCTTTACTTTAAAATAAGCTTCTCCATCAAGGGTAACTTCTCTGGTGGAAAGACAATCAAAATCTTTGGGATAAATAAGCCTGGAACCGCTGTTGAGCCATACTTCTGAGCCATCAGGCAAGATAATTTTCGTCCTGGATCCTTCTTTAGTGGCAATCATACGCATGCCATCAGAAGAATGACAAAGCGGATTCCAGACAAATATGCTTACAATAACCATGACAGCTATTACAGCAGATAAGGACATGGACCAATATAAGCGTCTTTTTTTTGTCCATCTTCTATGGCTTAACAAGGTCCTATCGTTCAGTAATTGCTCTGCGATTTCACCCAGTGCCCTGTTTTTTTGTTCTTCAGAAAGTTGAATAATTCCAGTTGCTTCATCTGCAGCATTAATTTCTTCCCAATAATGTTCCATTACATTCATCATATAATGAACATCGGTTCCACAATCTTCAAGTAGCTTCTCCAGTTCCAAAATCTCATGCTCA
>SCQV01000048.1 GCA_004299085.1 Chitinophagaceae bacterium
TCGTTAATATAGCGAGGGAAATGATGGGCGTAAAAGTGAAAGAGATGGTATAGATAATGATTATCCGTTTAAGTACAGGAACATCTTTTGAATAATGAACATTGAACAAGGAATGATGAATATTGAAGTAGGGACAGTACTTCTAAAATCGGAAATCGGAGTTGGATATTCGATATTGAGCCAAACGACAGCTATCATATAGGTTCCTGTATTATAGCGGATAATCATTGTATAGATTATATCTCTGAACTCTGATTTTTTGATTTCTGATTTAGGATATTTGATCTTAGATATTGATTACTTCGGAGTATTTTTAGTGGGTTTATTTATTCTCCTTCTGCGAGTGTTTAAAAAAGCTCTTTTGGAAAATAAGTATCGCGATCACTCCAATTGAAATAGAGGCGTCCGAAATATTGAAGACATACTGGAAGAACTCAAAAGGCTGGCCGCCTTTGACGGGTATCCATTTTGGCCAAATACCCTGATAAATGGGGAAATAGAGCATATCCACCACTTTACCATGCAGAAACCCCGCATAACCACCGCCGGCAGGGAGGAATTGAGCTACTTGCGTATAGGTGCTGGCTGAAAAGATTAGCCCGTAAAACATACTGTCTATCAGGTTCCCCATTGCGCCGGCAATAATTAACGCCCCGCAGATAATTAATCCTTTATGATATTTTAAACGGGTTATTCTTTTCAGAATAAAAAAACCGATAATGACTGCCACCAGGCGGAGCAGCGTCAGCAATACCTTTCCTACAGAGCCGCCCAAAGAGATCCCGTAAGCCATGCCTTTGTTCTGGATAAACTGGATCCTGAACCAATGACCGATGACCTCATATTCCTGGCCAATATACATGTGAGTCTTCACCCAGCACTTTAATGCCTGATCGAGGAGTACTATTATAATTACTAAAATGACAGCAGAACGGAACTTCAATGGATTAGATTTTCTTGAAAAATGGGGCTAAAGTACAAAGAGGAATGTTAATAATGGGAAGGTATTTTGCTTTTCGAAAGCAGGCTTTCTTTAGGGTGTGGCGGATGACGGAAAAATCTTTTCTGGAAAAGGAGGATAGCTATCACTCCAACAGAGATAGAAGCATCGGAAATATTGAAAACAGGCTGAAAGAAAACAAAATAATCTCCGCCTTTGAAAGGAATCCAGTTTGGTAAAAAGCCTTCATACACCGGGAAATAGAGCATGTCCACCACTTTGCCATGCAGAAAACCTGCATAACCTCCTCCTGCGGGAAGGAATTGCGCAATTTGCGTGTAAGTGCTTGCGGAGAAAATTAATCCATAAAACATGCTGTCTATGAGGTTGCCCATGGCCCCTGCCAGAATCATGGCGCCACAGATAATCAACCCCTTATTATATTTTAATTTTGTAATCCTTCTTAAAAGAAAAAAGCCGAAAATGACTGCCGCCAGACGGAAAAGTGTCAGCACCACTTTGCCCGCTGATCCGCCAAAGGAAAGTCCATAAGCCATTCCTTCATTTTCAATAAAATGAATCCTGA
Organism: Chitinophagaceae bacterium; assembly: GCA_004299085.1. Lineage (GTDB taxonomy): Bacteria > Bacteroidota > Bacteroidia > Chitinophagales > Chitinophagaceae > FW021-bin31. Next base: position 1,527 of record SCQV01000048.1, read on the forward strand.
ACCAATGGCCCATCATAAAATATTCCTGGCCCACATACATGTGTGTCTTGATCCAGCATTTCAAGGCCTGATCTACTATAAGGATACAGATAATCAGAATAATAGAAGAACGAAACTTCAACGGATTAAATTTTTTGCAAAAGTAAGGGTAAAAATGCTAAGAGGTACTTGTATTTCCTTGATTTTTAGATAATTTTATCACAAGCATGCATGAAGAATGGCAGGGTCTCCGGCAGCTATTCTTTACTCTTTTCCGGCTTATCATACGCTTTAAGTATGCTTTATCCATGCTTTTGCCATGCTTAATCCGTGCCTGGTCATGGAAAAAACGTTGAATTTGAGGGGAGGGGGTGTCGGGCCTCAGATATCGGGTTTGGGGTTTCAAGTTAGGAGTTTGAGATACCTTAAGATTTTGTATTTTATTTGATGGAGGAATGATGATTTAGGATTCAATGTCGTTTAGTTATGGTTATATTCAACCCTGTAAGGGTTGAATTTCGCTTCTACTTTTTACCGCGGGCTTTCACCCACGGCTATTGTTATTGATGCCCTTCAGGCATCCTACATTTTAAAATAGGCTTATCTAAACGACATTGATTTAAGATTTAAGACTTAAAATTTTAGAAAGAGGCGTTTAAATACCCCCAATTTGTCACGAAATGTTCCTCCGGAACATTTACATATATTGATTTATACCCATTACCCATAATGCGTTCCTCTGGAACGACAGTTGTTCCAGAGGAACATCTCGTAGGTAAAAAATAGAATGGTGGTTGACAATCAACGTTCCGAAGGAACGTTTTGTGGGTCAATAAAGAGCCTTATTCTATAAGATTTTAGAAGAGGAAAAAAAGTACTTGACTTTGGGTCTTTTATTTCGTATATTCGTAGAAAATGAACCCTTATGGCACAACAAGACGGTCCACTCTATATTACCGGTACGATAGATAATCTCTGCTTTTACGAAATGGAGGGAAAGTATTATGTCCGGATAAAAAGTTCCTTGACCAGGCAACGGGTCAAGCGGGATCCTGCTTTCCGGCGGACGAGAGAGAACGCCGACCTATTGGGTAAGGCTTCCCGGCTTGCTTCCGGAGTATATCGGCGGCTGCCCGCTGAACAGCGTAAACGCTCATGCTACCGGCAGATGACGGGCCAGGCGCTGCGGTTGTTACATAGCGGAAAGCCGGTGGAGGAAGTATTGACCTATCTTGAGCAGGAATTTTTGGGGATGAAGGATGAAGTTGTTTCTTCCACGGCTGTTCCACCGTCCCCTGCTAAGCCGCGATTAAAAATAATTTTGCCGTTAAAACAGCCATGGCAAAGAAGGTTGCCATCAGGACGTGGGATGAGATACCATAGAGGCCGCATTTTTTACAGCGTGATCACCGGCTTCCCTGTATATGATCTGAAAGGGCCGCCCGGGGAGGCATTGCATGAATTCATTGTTAACTATTATTAATTTTTTTGAATCAGGTATTTCAAGCACGTAATCCAGATTTTAAAGTCTTCTCTCTCTGTCTTGTCCAAAAGGACTCCTGTGGAGAAACAAAGAAAGAAGCATCCGCCTAAGGCAATCCGGAAACAAATACTAAATTTGTACATGAACTTGAACTATCATTCATCACAGAAAATAGAAAGACTATGGGTATAGAGGAAATGGTGCTCGAAAGAGCGAAGAAAGAAGGACTTGAAAGGGGTCTTGAAAAAGGTAGAGAAGCTAAAAGCTACGAAGTTGTAAGAAACCTTATAGAACGTATGACCCTGACTGATGCCCAGGCAGCCGACATTGCCGGAGTTTCTGTGGATTTTGTGAAGAAAGTACGCAGGAAACTAAAGAAATAAGTCCCACTTCTCGGGTGGGGTAACTGCCGCCAGGCATGGTGGAATACCAATACTACACACGGATGAAAAATTTAGCCCACCGGATGAAAAATTCAAGAATCCGTTTCATTTTTCTTCCTCCTTTGCTCTTAAGAGGGACAACATGTTCCGGATCCTTCTCTTTCACTTTCTACTTCGGGATTTTAATTGCTTCTCCGCGATTATTACCAGTGAAAAATTCTTTCGCCGCAGGATCAAATAATTCATTATCTTCGTTAGGATCACTTTGAAAATTACGCTCATGAAGAGAGACGATACCCTTTGGAAAGGAATACTTGAAAATTTATTCGACGATTTTCTCCACTTCTTCTTCCCCGATGCTGATAAGCTGTTCGACATGAAGAAAGGTTTTGAGTTCCTGGATAAGGAATTGGAGCAACTGTTTCCCGCTCCTGAAAATATGCAAGATCCCAAGTTTGTAGATAAGCTGGTAAAGGTGTTTACTAAAGGAGGAAAGGAAGAATGGTTGCTGGTGCATGTAGAAATACAGGGATATGATGATAAAGATTTTGCTAAGCGCATGTTTGTTTATTGGTATCGTATTTTAGATAAATATGGCAAACAGGTAACCGCGATTGCTATTTTTACAGACAACAATAAAAAATTTAAACCAGAGAAATATGAATATGACTATCTGGGTACAAAGAATATTTTCCAATTCAATACCTATAAAATCATAGAGCAGGATGAGAAGGTGTTGGAAAAGAGCAAAAATCCTTTTGCGACATTAATACTTACCGTTCTCTTAGCATTGAAATCGGGAAAATTGGCCGATGATGAATTATTTAAATTGAAATTCTCGTTGGCGAAGAAGCTACTGGAGCGGCAGTTTTCCAAACCGAAGATCAGGGGCTTGATGAATTTTCTGAAGTTTTATCTCCACTTTGCCGATCCGAAATATAATCTTAACTTTGACAAAGCAATTGAAGTCATCACCAAAAACAAAAAGACTATGGGTATTGAAGAAATGATTTTGGAAAGGGCTAGGAAAGAAGGACTCGAAATGGGGCTTGAAAAAGGCATTGAGACAGGTCTTAAAAAAGGACGTATGAAAGGTCGTGAAGAAGGGCTGGAAGAAGGCATGGAAAAAGGTCTTGAAAAAGGCATTCAAAAAGGTAAAGCCGAGGTAGTTTCCAACCTCATCATAAAAATGGGCATGACCGATGCCCAGGCAGCCGACATTGCCGGAGTTTCTGTGGATTTTGTGAAAAAAGTACGTAAGAAACTAAAGAAATAATCTTCACTTCCCGTGTGGCTCAACGGTTCTCCCGAACATTCGGCGCCACATCGCATCACCGGAATTTATATCTTTCATTTTTTCAAAACGGATTTTTCTCTACCGGTATCTTTTTATCTTGTGAATGATACGTTTTATAAGTTGTACAGATAATCTATATCTGCCTCTATTTTTTAATTTCATAAATTTATCCCATCAGGTAAATTTATATCTGAGACCTATTTTTCAATACCGTAAAATCTATACCATTCGGTAAATTGTTCATCGTCTTAGAAATTAGCATTCTTACAGGTTGTCTATTCCATAATAATCCTCCAAGAAAGTATCAATCGTTTCACTACTTGTTTCATTGATTAGGAAACCAATATCATCATCAGAAAAATCAGGGATACCAAAATTTTTAATATATGTTCCGTTCAAAGAATAATAATTGGATGAATAGGGTTTGCTGGTTGTTTTGACATAATACCAAAATAAACGAGATTCCAGAATTTTCTTTATTAACAGCATTTCTTCTTCCGAATGCCCAACAATCGCTTGTCCATTGTAGAATAATAAATTCTCATCATCACTAATCAGATAATTGGGAGTTTGATTAGAAAACTTAGGGAAAAAAAGTTTATTCCTGACTTTTTCCAATGATTGTGTTCTTCCAAAAGCGAACCAATTTTCATATTTGCCCTTCCCCTTGTCTCTTTTAGCTAATTCCGTTTTCTTCTTTTTTAGATATTTATAGGCATTAGGGAATTTGTCTTTCAAAGTTTTTTCTTCAAGAGCTTTAGGCTTTTTATCATTGTTATATGGAAATAATATTTTTTCTTTTGTCTCATCAAAATTAACAGCCCTACTTAATTTATTTGAATTGAGAATATCTTTACAAATCCCTTTTTCTATTGGGTAAAGGGTTCCATTCTGGAGATAATAAAAATCAATATCTTCATACACTGGTTTAAAAATATAAAGATCATTTCTCAGGGTAGCGATTCCATGCCTTGTTTTATATTTCTCTCCAAAGGGAGTTCCTGTTGCCTCAATTCTGGAAATAATTTCATTATCATTCAAATTCCAACCTTTTTTAGCATCTAAGTTTCTATAGTTGATTCTGCTGTATTGATTTCTATTTGTTGGTAGTTCTTTTTCGGTTGATTTATAATATTCTATGTAGTTCTGCTCTTCTTTCTCCAAAAAACAAATACAGGTATATGTACTTTTTGACTTAAATATCTGGAGTGTACCAAAATCAATGATTCTAATTGTTACCTTATTATCTTCAAAATATTTCCTCAATACTCTCCCATTCAAACTCTTGAAAAAAGTATTCATTGTGATAAAGCCGAGAATACCGTCTTCTGCCAGACATTCATAGCCTATTTGAAAGAAAGGTATATAGAGATCAGGGTTCCCAGAAGAACACACAGACCAGTTTTTTAAGTTCTCTTTTACGGCATCTTCTAAATTTCTTGCACACACATAGGGCGGATTTCCAATTATTATTTGGAAACCCTCGAAACCTTTAAAATGATCTTCCCATTGAAAAGTTAAGGCGTCCCCCTGATGTAAGTTGAAGCGGAACTCTTCTGCATCTTCTCCTTCAGATAGTGCCAATAAACTCAATAGCAGCTTACTTCTCGTAATCGAATAATTCTGTATATCAAGACCGAAAATTTGGTTTTGAAAAATATATTGATAAGTATTTCCTGTCCTTCTTTTTAACTCTTTAGCAGCAGTATATAAAAAACCGGAGCAGCCACAGGCTATATCTGCAATTTTAGCATTTCGAAGTGCATTACCTTCTCTACGAAAAGCTTGAGCTACGATATACTCCCTAACTTTCGCGGGTGTATATATTGCTCCATTTATTATTCTATCTGAAGGAGAGATAACGAACTCGAATAGTTCGATTAGTTTTTCCAGAGCGAACTTCCCTTTTTTATCATTTATAGTTTCTACAAACTCAATTAATGTATTATAATCCTCATCATTTTCACGTATCCAGTAACTCAATAATAACTTATTATTAATAATTCTAATCATATTTATGTGTAAAAACGCAGAAATAATAAGCCTATCAACAAACCAAGGACTTGCAGTACATTTTTGACTTAAGTATTTTGTCGTGTTTTTCACTTTAATTTTTGCTCAGTTTTAATGTGTATTCAACATATCTTTCATAGAGCCCCAAAAGTCGATCTTTAATTATTGGGCTATCAATCACTTCCAAGAGCTTTCTGCATTCGTTTATTAAATTATATGTTTCTTCTATCTGCCATATTATTTTATGTTGAGGCTTGTGAAGTTTTAGCTTATAGTACATCCATTTACCTAATGGGGTTTGATAAATAATTCTCCCATTATCATATCTCGCAAATTGTTTTCCATATTCATCATCACATGGATCAATAAAGCCTTTGTCATCTTTATGGTGTATTAACTCTTCACCAGTCGGCCAGTGAGCTCGCTTAGCATTATTACAAGACCTACACGCATACACAAGATTTGAATAATCTGTCTCCTTAATTGTCTCCAAATATCTTTGTGGCACAAAATGATCAATTTCAAACCAAACAGTTCGCCATATATCAATATCGTTGCAATATCCACAACGACATTTATAATCTTTTTTTAAATCTTCTCTATGATCGGAATATTTCTTCACCACATTTTTTATATCTCTTCTCTTCGGGGTTTCAGTTCTAAAAGGAATCATCTTACTTGTTCTTATTTAGCTTTTTAAGTTCCTTCAATATTTCTTTCGTTTCATTTACAAACTCATTGAGCTTTGATATAGAGTCTCTGTGAATTAGATTTGCCGGAAGATCCTTGCCATCAGGATTAAGTTCATCAAATAAAATATATAATTTGGTGAGTTCTTCTTCTTCACTAATTTCTAAGCCTTGATTATTTCTTTTTTCTACAAGTTGCTCAATTCTATCGTTTGTGTTATCAATTTTCTTGTAATAATTGTAAATATTTGATTGGATTTTTGTTTTAAAAACTTCAAGTTCTTCTTTGTCTTTATCATTCTCTACAGTCAAAATATCCTTGCTATAAATAATATGTACATCGTCTGTATGCCTTATCGCTTGTGTAGGATATGAAGTTAACATTACAATAGGAAAATAAGGTTTGATTCGGTTTATTTCTTCAATTATTCTATTTCCATTAAATGGCACATCAGCATTTTCCTCCAATAGATAATCTGTAACGATTGCATCTATACCACTTGCAAGTAATAAATTAAGAATAGCTTCGACGGAAGATTCTGAATTAACTTCAACTCTTATTATTTCAAAATCACTTTTGAAAGTATGATAAAAGGTGTTCATCCAACCCTTATCCTCATCTATGTATGCAATTTTATATTTCATTTCCTTGTTTTAAATATTATTTTAAATGTTACACCATTATCAATTTTAATAATAGAAATAGATGAATTATTATATTCTTCAATAATTGACTTTACAATATAAAGACCTAACCCTGTTCCTATCTTATTGCCCTTACTGTCAGTCTTTGACGATTCATTTAAGTTAAAAATCTCTTCAGGGTTATCTTTATATTTTTTATCTAACCCCCTGCCATTGTCTGAAAAAATAATTTCTATGTCCTCACCTTTTTTTTGCCAACTAATTTCTATTTTCTTTTCCTCCTTGTTATAACCGTAATGTGCATTAATAGAATTGGATAATAAATTATTAAATATAGAATCCATATTTACTTCAAACGCTCTAATGACATGCTCATTTGTATCTAATTTTTTTAACTCAAGGTTAATATTTCTTTGTTCTAATGCCTTGCTCCAATTAGCCTTAAAGTTTTCAAAATATTGGGAAAAGTCTAAATTTTTTCTTTCGCGTTTATCAATCTTCAGAGTACTCAATGAATAATCCAGCCAATGCTTTAATTTAACATCCTCTTCCCGCATTAAGTCAATCATATAAAATGGATTATCATCTTTGTCAATATTTTTTGCCAATTCTTCTTCATTTAAATAATTTTTCAGTTCGTTTACTAAGAACGTTGTTCGAGGAATCAGTCTTGCTCTTAAACTTCTTACTTCGTGAGCAAAGGAAGAAATGATAAGTCCAATACTAGCAAGACTTCTCAATAACATCAATTCATCATCTTTTTTCTCATTGTCTTTTTCTAAAATGAATATACCTTCTGCCATACGTTCCTCTGATTCAGAATATCCTTTTTGGTCAGAAGATTTATTTTTACTTTGAGTCTGAGGTTCGGTACGAGCGTTATTCTTCTCTTTTTCCTCTTTCTGCTTCCTGATTTTTTCTGCTTCCTCTTTAGCTTTTCTTAGTTTTTCTGCTTCCTCATTTCTTATAGAATACAATTGGGATAGGTTATACATTACGACATTCCTGTCTTTTTCAAAGAAGCTAATAATATCCAGTAATATATTTTTGAATAGTTCAAATTCTTCATTTTCAATAATTCCTTCTCGTCCAGATTTGTCTTGAAAACTTGCGTTATGAATCCTTGAAATTTTAATAGTACCTGCAATCTGATTAGGTCTAATTTTATACCCCCCTGATCTTTGACCTACACCTCCAGGGTTTTGAGCTTGTCTCTCGCCTAACCTTAACCAATCATCTCCCTTTTCTCCATACGGCCTAATCCGAAAGTCATCTCGAAAGATTCTAATTCCACCAAACTTTTTTAACCAAGACTTTCTTGCCGCACTATCAATACTTTTATAGGGATATTTTTTTAAATCATCTTCTTCTTTATCATCCGAAATTGTATTTTTTAAAAAGTAAAATGTGAAGTCAAATTGACCGACCCTTTCCAATAAATCATTATCTACTTTATCAGATGTCAATTTATCAATAGGTATATCTATTTCAATTGTTCCCTTTTTAAAATCTTCAAGTCTATATGGTGAGTTTTTCATCATATTAAATTCAAAAACCTCTGCATATCTGTTTTCCAAAACATCGACATCAAGTTCATTTCGTGAAAGTTCTATCTTCAGCATCTTATTATTATGATAATTATATGTAGCTTTTACTTTATAATCATAGTCATCATAATAAGCTCTTTTTACTGTCCCAAACTCTTCAATATCACTTAACAAGAACAAGTCTATGCCAAAATCGTTTTGTCCTTCGGGAGGGAGTAACATTTCCAAATTACCAAACAACTTCCTCAATTTGTCTTCATTCCATTCATCATTGAGTTCGGTTATTTCAATTATGGTACCAGATTTAAAATTAATCCTATCAAAGACCTCATTAATTTTTTTATATAAGGAAAATCTACTTGAGAACTCTTGCTTAAGATTTAAATTCTTTTTTTCTGATAGTACTGCTTCCACATCTGAAACAATAGCTCCTTTTCTATCAAAATCTTTCCAATCGACTGTCCATTCAAAACCAATATTATTACTATTGGGGATTTCTTTTGAATTATCACCGTTTACTTCCTTTTCCATATCTTCCTCCAACAATATAGGTAAGGAAGTCATATTTGTCAGCATACCTAATCTATTTAATGCAAAACGCCCAATACCTTTAGCTCCTGTTTTAACTCGCCCGGCTGCCGTAGTATGCTCATATAACTTATTATCGGTGCCTATCGTCATCCATTGGTTTTGAATAATTTTATCATTCATTCCAATACCATTATCAATTATATAAATACAACTGTTTTCTTTATCAAACTTTTCTATTTCAATTTCAACTCCATCGTCATTTTTTACTTTTACTCTTTTGTTTTTTAAATCAAAAATCAGGATACAATTATTTGCGTCAGCATCATAGGTATTTTTCACCAGTTCAATAATTGCACCTTCCTCGGTGGAGAAATTTTCAAGACCAATTAATTTTGCAGTTCTTGCTGAAACTTTGAATGGTATTTTAATTGTGTTGCTACTCATTAAATAAAGAAGTTAATTTCACGTTCAATTTTTCTGCAATTTGGATAAAAGTTTTAATAGGTGGTTGGACCTCGTTTGTACACCACCTTGAGACAGTTGCGTCGTTCTTTCCTAGTTGTTCAGCTAGCCATTTACTACTCACATTTTTTTCGGCAAGAACTACTTTAAGTCTATTAATTGCCTTTTTATCCATAGAATTTGCATATTTTGTAAAGATATTGATTATTTAAGCAATTTCCGTAATGGCTGAGAGAAAGATATCGTCCTCAGGTTCCTTAAAATGCACTACCTTCCCTCTTTTTACTTCCATCTCCCTCCAACCGCCAATCCCACAAACAGCGAAAGCTGGTACCGATAAGCCTTCCTGTCAACCATGATGACCAAAGGCTTCGTATAAACATCGGCATTGCCGCCGAATGTAATGGTTTCAAGAGTCCTGATTCTATAATTTAGACTGCTTCAAAATATGGGAAGGGATCACCTGCAATTTTCAATTAATTGCAGGGATTTTTTATAACAGCAGCCGAGGCACCCCACCGTTTTATATGTTCCTGCTTGTTGGCGGGGATGCCAACTATAGAGTAGATATTTTATTTCCTCGTATAATGGTAGATTGATGTGAGTGGCATAATTTCTTTAGTTTTGTGAGAACCTTTTAAAAAATAAAAATGAAAACATCTATAGCTCATTTGCCACAACAGAAGCAGGATTTAATAAATCATATCATAAAAATAATTGTTGAAAAAATTCAACCAGAAAAAATTATCCTGTATGGCAGTTATGCTACGGGAAAATGGGTGGAAGATGAATATGAAGAAGATGGACGTTGGTATGATTATATCAGCGATTATGATTTTCTTGTAATTACCAAATCCGGAGAAAAAAAGTCTGATTATGAAGTTCAAGAGATTGTGGAGCACCGTATGGGGTTGAATGTGCAGGTTTCAGCTATTACCCATGATATTGATTATATAAATGGGAAATTATCGGAAGGCCAGTATTTCTTTTCGGACATCCAGAAAGAGGGCATCCTGCTTTATGACTCCGGGAATGTACCATTAGCCAAACGACGAGAACTTTCAATTAACGAGAAGCAGTCGATGATGCAAAATGATTTTAACAATTGGTACACCACAGCAAAATCCTTCCTAAAAGGCGTTTATTTTTATCTAAAAGAAGGCGATTTGAAAATTGCCACCTTTATGCTGCATCAATCTGCAGAACGTACTTATAATACGGTTATATTGGTTTTTCGCGGCTATAAACCCAAGACACATAACTTGGAGAAACTGCATAGATATGCGAAGCATTTTTCAGTCGAACTTGCTCAAGTATTTCCTCAAAATTCAGAAATTGAAAAGCATCTATTCAATCTTTTGAAAAAGGGATATGTAGAAGCCCGATACGATAAAAATTTTACAATATCAAGAGAAGAAGTTCAATCTTTAATTGAAAAGGTAAGTAAATTGCAATTAATAACGGAAACAATTTGCAACCGAAAAATAAATTCTTTAGAATAAAAAGATATCTTAATTAATTTCTTCCATTTAAGAAAAGATGGAATTGAGTTAAGAACTTTGTCTTTTACCTTTTGATTTGCGTACAGGTTTGATTTTTCCTTTCTTTTTTTCTACTGGCCTTAAATCCTTCTTTAATGTTAATAATTCACCAGCCTCAACCCCTAAATAGTCTGAAATTTTAAAGAGGGTTGCATATCCTGGTTGATTTTTGTTCGTACACCAGCTTGATACCACTCTTGGATCAACCTCCATAAATGTGGCGAGATCAATATTTGTTTTTCCCTTATTAGCAAGAACTTCCTTAATTCGGTTATATGTCATTTTTTGCATGATCAGATCATTAATAATTACGTATAAGCAAATATAATCATGTTTAAACTATTGATTTACTGAATATATCTATATATAATCATGTTTAAACTATTATTCATATAGATTAATTGATAAATAATATAGTTTTTTAAAAAATTATTTCTATTTTTGCTTGGTCATTTAATAACTACGTATTCGCTGCTCGAACCTGAACCGTTCATAATGACCTTGGATCGCATGCTTCATTTGCCGCGCCATGCATTTGGGCGCAGGTTTGCACGCCAAGGTCGAGCAAGGGTTCAGGGCTCAGCAGCGGAAAGTGTAGCCTGCGCCTTTTTTATTTATTTGTCTCGTTATTATCGTCTGGCAGGTTTCACTTACAACTGATAGTTAATAAATATTGTAAACAAGCTAATCCTTTTAGCTATGCATACATACTACTGTCATCACGAGCTGCACCTGCTGCACAATCAGTTTGCCAAGAAACCAAAAAACCCGGTATAGTTTTTAGGATAAGGCTGATGCTAAGGATATAATAATATCTATAGCAGTAGCTTTTTGATTTTTGGTTGATCATGAGCAGACCGGGTAGCATATCTACACACACCGCTCCCGGTCATTGCTCTTCACTATAATTCCATCAAATTTTTAAAATGAAAAAACTCATACTTTTCATCATAGGGATGGTATGTGCTATGCTTTCCGTACAGGCGCAGCAAACCACCCTTCATACTATCAGTGGTATGGTACTTTCAGCCAAAGAGGGTACTCCGCTTGTAGGCGCCATTGTAAAAGTGAAAAACAAAGCTATAGGAACTGTCACCAATACGGAAGGTAAATTTAATCTTCAGGTAATTACCTTGCCGGATACATTGATAGTTTCCCGTATAGGTTTTCACCAGGAGCAAACGGTCATAAAGAATTCTGCTGAAAACCCAATCATAATACGATTAGAGCCATCTAATACTCAACTACAGGAAGTGACGGTAAGTACCGGCTACCAGCAGATACCGAAAGAACGGGCTACAGGCTCATTTGACTTTATAGATAACAAACTGTTGAACCGTAGTGTGTCACCAGATATTTTGGGCCGGTTAAAAGGGATAAGCAGCAGCTTATTGTTTGATTCCCATATTGGTAACAATTTAGGTTTCAGTATAAGGGGACTGAGTACTATTTTCGCTAATTCTCAACCCCTAATTATCCTTAATAATTTTGAGTATGACGGAGATATCAATGATATCAATCCGAATGATGTTGAGAGTATAACCATTTTAAAGGATGCGGCTGCCTCATCTATTTGGGGAGCCAAGTCTGGCAATGGGGTAATCGTAATTACTACCAAGACAGGGAAATATAATTCCGCTCCACGAGTTTCTTTTAATTCAAATGTAACCATCACCGGTAAGCCTAATCTTTTTTATATACCCACGATGAGTTCTTCCGATTATATCGGAGTAGAAGAATATCTTTTTAACCAAGGTTATTATGATGGCACTTTGACAGATCCTAATTTTCCTCCCGTATCCCCTGTGGTGGAGATTTTAAATAACCAGAGAAATGGAAGTACCTCCGCTTCGGAAGCAACGGCTCAGATTAATGCTCTAAAAAGCCATGACGTTCGAAGCGACTATTTAAAATACTTTTACCAAACTTCCGTAAATCAACAGTACGCTATTAATCTGAGCGGTGGCGGCGCAAACCAGCGATATTATGTGTCGGCAGGATATGATAATGATCTGAACAATCTCGTAGGAAATCAGTATAAGCGCACCTCTGTTAATGCAAATAATACCTATTCTCTTATTAATCATAAGCTGGATATAATGACCGGTATTTTATTTACTCAGACTTATACCAAGAATAATGGGTTAAATCCTCTTCAAATCACTTCCGGTGGTGGGTCTCTTTATCCTTATGCACAATTAGCAAATAGCAAAGGAGATGCATTGCCTATTGCTCAATACAATCAAGATTACCTCGATACCGTGGGGGAAGGTCAATTATTAGACTGGAATTACCGTCCGCTGGATGAGATCAGATTAGCAGATAATAACACCACAGGCACTGATTACCAGGTAAACCTCGGAATAACATATAAGCTTACACCTTATCTGAGTGTAACAGGTAAATATCAATATGGCAGAGGCCAAACGGATCATCAGATCTATCATAGCGAACAAACCTACTACACACGTAATTTGATTAACCTGTTTACTGAATTCACCCCTAATGGTACCGTTTACCCGGTTCCTCTTGGAGGGATTCTTGATATGAACAGTTCATCCTATACCTCCCAGAATGGCCGCTTGCAATTGAATTATAATAAGACGTGGAAAGGAAAGAACCAACTGTCAGCGATAGCGGGAACCGAAATAAAGAATCTTAATACAAACCAAAACAGCTACCGGTTGTATGGCTACGATAATAGGTACGCCACCAGTACGCCCGTTGACTTTGCAAATTTTTATCCCACGTTTATCAATGGCAGCCAGCAATTGATCCCAAATACACAAGGGATTGGCAGCCTTACGGATCGTTATGTTTCCTATTACATGAATGCTTCTTATAATTATGATAACAGATATACGGTGTCTGTAAGCGGACGTAGAGATGCATCCAATTTATTTGGTGTTAAGACCAACCAAAAATGGGTACCGCTTTGGTCATCGGGACTTAGCTGGAATATCAGCAATGAGCAATTCTATCATTTAGAGTGGCTGCCTTTCTTGAAAGCGAGAGTCACTTACGGTTATAATGGGAATATTGATAACAGCGTTGCAGCTTTATTAACAGCGCAAATTCAAGGATATAATAACTTTGGACAGCTTCAGTCTTTTGTTATCAATCCTCCTAACCCTGAATTACGTTGGGAGAGAACAAGCGCGTTCAATGCGGGTTTGGATTTTGCTACTGTCAAAGATAGGATTTCCGGTACCATTGAATATTTCCGTAAAAGAGGCATTGATTTGATTGGCAGCGCTTCTTTACCCCCTTCTACAGGATTGCTAAGCTTTATGGGCAATACCGCCGATATGAAAGGAAACGGATTAGACCTGACCGTAAATACTGAAAACATAGATAGGATTTTTAAATGGAACACCACCTTTCTGTTTAGCATAGCTAAAAATAAAATAACGGACTATAAAGCTCAACTGCCAAGTATAAGCTCCTATATTTTACCCTCATACGGATTTAATCCAAAGGTAGGTGGCCCTGTCAATGCACTTTATAGTTATAAATGGGCTGGGCTGGATGATGCAGGCAACCCGCAGGGGTATTTGAATGGCAAATTGAGTGAAGACTATGCGAGTATTATTAATTCATCGGATGTAAGTAATATGGGGTATAATGGTTCGTCGGTACCTGTTATGTTTGGGAGCCTTCGCAACACCTTTAGCTGGAAACAGCTTTCTTTTTCTTTCATAATTACTTATAAGTGGGGATATTATTTTAGGAGGCCTTCCATTAATTATTACAATTTATTTACAGGTAGTAATCCAGGAAGCAGAGATTTTGACAAGCGCTGGCAGAAACCTGGAGATGAAAAACTGACAGATGTACCTGCCATGATATATCCGGCAGATCCTAACCGCGATCAGTTTTATCTGTATTCTTCCACCACAATAGAAAATGGTGATAATATCCGGTTACAAGATGTGCAACTGAGCTATAACGTGAATAGAGGCCAGTTCAAAAGATTTCCGTTCAAGAATATCGAGGTGTATGTTTATGCCAGCAACCTCGGCTTATTATGGAAAGCGAATAAGGCCGGTTTAGACCCGGATTATGCAAGCTCTTTATATAGTTATCCACCTGCTAAAAGCCTGTCAGCGGGTATTAAAATTGACTTTTAATATTCAATCATAAATTATGTAATCATGAAATATAAAAACTTTTTAGCCTTAATGCTCATCGTTTGCAGCATATCGTCCTGCACTAAATACCTGGATGCCGTACCAGACAAATCATTGACTGTTCCATCAAGCCTGCAGGATCTGGCAGCAATACTCAATAATAATCTTTTAATTGCTTATAGTCCTGCTCTGGGTGAAATAGGTTCCGATGATTATTACATGGCTTATTCAAGATACCAGACCTATCGGCCATTGATAAGAGAGGCATATACGTGGCAGAAAGATATTACTTATGGGTCTTTATATGGGGATTGGTATTCACCTTACCAGGCCATATATTATTCAAATGTCGTCCTGGATCAATTGAAAGATATAGGCTCAAATCAGGGTAACCAGGGTACTTACAATGAGATAAAAGGACGAGCATTGTTTTACAGGGCATTTTCTTATTATAACCTGGCACAGATTTTTACCAAACCGTATGATCCTCAGACAGCAGCTACAGATTTGGGATTACCGTTGAGATTAAGCAGCGACATCAATAACAAGACAGTACGATCAACCCTGCTTCAGACTTATAATCAGATAATACAAGACCTTCAGGAGGCTGAAGATTTATTACCACTTACAGTGTCCAGCCAGACTCCTTATATACCCTCCAAAGCGGCTGATGATGCCATGCAGGCCCGTGTTTATCTTACCATGCAGAATTATGATAAAGCATTAGATTATGCAGACAGTTCTATTTCTTTGAATAATACACTCATGGACTATAATGCAATTGATTCTACACAAGCAATTTCGTTTCCTTATCCATCCAATGAGGAAGTATTGTTTCAGTCTTATGAGGCTTTATACTTTTATTTTACTGGTTCTTATACTATAGTTGATTCAACTTTATATGATTCATATAGCAGTAATGACCTTAGGAAAAGCCTGTTTTTTGCTACTAAAGCTTCTACCGGAACGCATTACTTTAAAGGATCCTATTCCGGAACGTATGATTTGTTCTGTGGATTAGCTACGGATGAGATGTATCTAATACAGGCTGAGTGCTATGCCCGTGATGGAAAGGTAACAGCATCCATGGATGCACTAAATACCTTACTGGCAAAAAGATGGAAGGCAGGAACCTTTGCTCCACTCGTTGCTGCCAATGCCGACGAAGCCATGAGTATTGTATTGGCTGAACGCAGAAAAGAATTAATATTTCGGGGAATACGATGGTCTGATCTTCGCAGATTAAATCAGGATTCCCGCTTCGCGATTACCTTAACAAGAGTGTTAAACGGAGAAACTTACACTCTACCGCCTAATGATCCGAGATATGTATATCCTATCCCTGACAATGAAATTCAATTGAGTGGTATTCAACAGAACACGCGTTAAGTAATTAGGAGACATAAAATAATTATTAACTAAATATCTAAAAATTCATCTGCCATGAAAATAATAAATGGTTTTATACTAAGAAGAAAATGCATTTTTTTATCAGCATTTATAATAATGCTCTGTTGCAACAAGCTAATTGCACAAAATAAACCAAATGAAACAGATAGTAATATTAAAATTGAAGTTCATTTAGTTGGAATTGAAAATATTGATACGGTCACCCTATTTTTTTGGCCGCATGTATTAAGTGAAATCGTTGATATAAACCGGTATATGCCTCATCTTGAGAAGGTGGCTCT
This sequence comes from Chitinophagaceae bacterium, assembly GCA_004299085.1. GTDB lineage: Bacteria > Bacteroidota > Bacteroidia > Chitinophagales > Chitinophagaceae > FW021-bin31. The sequence continues at coordinate 17,918 of SCQV01000048.1, forward strand.
ATTAAATAAGCAAGGTGTGGTCGGCTTTGAATTATCTGATATTCATTCCCCAGGTTATTTATCTGTTAGTTTAAGGAAAGATTCATGGTTTAAGCTACCTCTTTATGTTATGGATAAATACTTGGCTTTTCCTGGAGATAGCATCACAATAAAGATATCAAAAAACAGTCGTTATACGGACACCACTGACTCAAACATTTTAAAATATAATATTGGTTTTGCTGGCAGAGGTGCAACAAAATATCAATGCCGGTTCGCCGCGGACAGAAAAGCATTCCCCGATCGTGGAGCTATTGCTTTACTGAATAATAAACGGGGATTTAATCCTGATAATCAGTGGGACAGATCACTAAGCAGAAGTCTTGAAGTGATAAATAGCTATAAAAAATACTTGGCTCCCTTTGCCTACGAGGTCTTGAAAGCAGATTTCATCGGTAAGTTTCAATGTAAAAAATATAGTGAATTTCATCTTGATTGGATTATTAACGAGAAAGACTCATTATTACTTAAGAGGCTTACAAAGATATATAGGAAGGGACTTATGAATACATATACTGGCGGGGTTCAAAATAAAGCAGCAGTTTTTTCTAATTACTATGCTTCCTATTTATTCGATAAAGCAAGATCGGCATTAGCTGTGGAAGGCATACCAAGAGATAGTGGCTATTACTATTTAAAAAAGGAATATGGGGGAGAACTACGGGATAAATTATTAACTATTTTCTTGCTCAGGTGGTATAAGTACTTCAACAGTCTTCAACCGGAATTAGACAATGCGCTTAGCCTGGTGAAAACGCCTTATTGTTTAAATCAGTTAGAAGAATTAAATAATGCTTTGGCAAGAGGGAAACCTGCTTATAACTTTACTTTACCCAATATTTCAGGGAAAATGGTATCGCTCGATCAATTTAAAGGAAAAGTAGTTTTTATTGATTTTTGGTTTACGGGGTGTACGTCATGTGTGGGATACTATTACTATACAGTTTCAAAGGTTGAAAAACAATTAGAAGATAATTCTGATGTGGTATTTATAAGCATTAGCGTTGATGGTTTAAAAAAGACATGGATAAATAGCGTTCATGCCGGTAAGATCACTTCACCGACGGCTCCCAATGTGATAAATTTATATGCCGGCTCAGAAGGAGAGGTGATTAAACAATATAAGATTACTGGCTATCCCATGCCTTTATTAATTGATAAAGACGGTAAAATATTTCGTAAATCATCTCAAGAACTCGGATCGAAGGATACCTTAACTCAAAGTATAAAGGAAGCGCTAAAGAAGGAGTAAAAGACTATTAATCTGTTATAAAAAGGAAAGGCTGATATATTCTCTCAGCCCTTCCGTGTTTACTGCTACTGCTAATCCATAGTTTACCACTATTGATTATTCTGGAAATCGCCTGTTACATGATTTCCTGTTTCAGAAATAAGGACTTCTTGGTGTCCGTTCCTGGTTACAATATCAGAACTGTTTAATTCAGCCGTACAATTTGCGCTTGGATCACTTTGGCAATTGTACGTAGTTGGGCCAGGTGTTTCTCCTGTGACATTCACGCCCAGAATGTAATAAGAGCCATCTGGATTCACAGTCTGATATTTAGAGTCAAAGGTGGCCGACTTGCGGGTTGTAAAAGCGCTACAAAAAGCGAATACCAACGCTAATCCTGCTGCAAAAAACTTTAATTTTTTCATAACTCGGAAATTTATAAATAAATAATAATGCCTCCACTTGATTCAGGGGTTTCGGCTTTCCCTGATTTTACGCGCATGAAATAAGTTTATGACATAACCGGCGAGAATTTGCGCTCTCTGGTTTTTTGCTTCTGAAAAAGGATAATACCCACAATAGCTAATAACAAAAAGAAAATATTAAAAACAAAATGGACATGCCATCCCATGTTTTTCAAGATCCCCCCACAGGAACATGGAATTCTGCCAAAACCATTTGCCAGCACCAATCCTACATAGCTTGTAAAAATTAGCATAAGAAGACCAGAGGCATATAAACCTATCAATCTCGTACGTGAATTCATCAATAGACTGGCTACTATCAATTCAATTATCGGCAATATCAAGGACAGCAGCTTTGCGCTCCAGTGAGGAATAGGCTGGTTAAGCATAGCGAAACGAAATTCATTATAAGCCAGAAGTTTGCTGAGAGAGGCATATACAAAAAGTCCTATCAGCAGCGCACTAATAACCTCTATGATCCATTTCTTTTTCATCTCTGTGAGCTTTCAAAGAAAAACTTTATTTCACGCCGGAAGCGAGTGACTCATTATCTTCAAAATATTAATACCTTCTGTAAATCTTCTTCATCTCCGTCACTAAATTCGCCCCTCATTTCCGGCATTTATTTTTGAGCTTTCATTAACTCCACAAAAATATACCTAAAAAGAGGTAGAGAAGATACTCCAAAGGATGATTTTTGGACCCTGAATTGTTAAAGATTCGTTAGCAATGAGGATAATAAGCTCATTGTGTGAATGCCGAGCTTTTTGTGAATATTTTCTTTATGAGTTTTTACCGTGTTTAAGCTGATATTTAAGATGCCTGCTATGGTTGCTGTATCTTTACCCGCAAGCATCTGGTAAAAAACCACTTTTTCTCTTTTGGAAAGTGGAGATAAATATTTGTCCATTTGTTGCTGTAAGAAGCTTTTTACAGCCCATTCTAATTGCCAGGGCGTATCCTGGGCATTAATCTCTTGAAAAACACAAATTACCTCTTCTATATTGTCATTTTCGTCTCTGCTGAAAGGAACCGCAATTCCATACAGCCATATCCATTCTTTACCAAATAAAGGCCTGATCCTGCAAAATCCGGAAAACTTTTCTTGTCCAGCCAGGAAATCTTGCTGTGCTTCCATAGCTTTAAGGAATCCAGTTGGATGCATCACCCTCCGGAAGAATTCTATTCCTAATTGATGCATTTCTTCAAGCGTATAACCGGTTAGTTTCTCCATGTAAAGATTGCACCAGCGAATTGTTTTAGTGGTATTATCCGAGATATATACCATGGCCGGCATCTTATTTAAAATAGCAAGCGGAGGTATTTCAAAGGGGAAAGTCATCTTGCAAAGATTTTGTATAGTAAAGATAACTAATTTCTTCATTCTATGTTTATCTTATGTTTTGAAGCTCGAGAATCGATGGCTGATCTAAAACACATCGAAGAAAATAACTTGTGCTATAGCCGGTTATTGAAATCGGCCTCCTAAATCCTCCAAAGGAGGACTTGAAAACTTTTAATCGTACCAATGTGGAATTGAAATCGGCCTCCTAAATCCTCCA
>SCQV01000441.1 GCA_004299085.1 Chitinophagaceae bacterium
AAGCCATGCAATCGGCAAAGCCGGGCGATACGCTTGTTATGCAAAACGGAATATGGAAAGATCAGAAAATAATATTTGAAGGAAACGGTACAGAAAATAATCCTATTGTATTGATGGCTGAAACACCGGGAAGTGTGATCCTTTCAGGAACATCTTCTTTAAATATGGCAGGACATTGGCTCGAGGCGAATGGGTTGGTTTTCAGAAATGGGTACATCCAGAAAGGGAGCATTGTTAACTTTAAAAATGATAAGGACTCTGCGTACCATTGCCGGCTGACCAACACGGTCATCGAGCAATATAAAGCTCCGAATGACACTATTGAAACACACTGGATATCATTATATGGAACACATAACCGGGTAGATCATTGTCAATTATCAGGGAAAAGTAATGAAGGGACCACGTTGGTGGTATGGCTGAATGGTACACCCAATTATGATAGAATTGATCACAACCATTTCGGGCCCAGGCCTCCATTGGGTAGAAATGGCGGTGAAATTATACGCGTTGGAACCAGCACGTGGTCTATGACAAATTCCTATACGACGGTGGAAGATAATTATTTTGAAAAATGTGACGGAGAAATAGAAGTGATTTCCAATAAATCCTGCCATAATATTTACCGGCATAATACTTTTTATGCCTGCCAGGGAACACTGACCCTCCGGCATGGTAATGATGTTTTGGTGGAAAATAATTTCTTTTTTGGAAACAATGAAACCGAAAGCGGCGGAGTGCGGATTATTGGCGCTCATCATACAGTGATCCATAACTATTTTCAGGATTTAAGTGGAACAGGTTTACGTGCTGCCATTTCCGTGATGAATGCGCAACAACATCCTGCGTTGAACGGGTACTGGCCGGTGAAGGATGTTACTATCGCAGATAATGTGATCGTAAGCTGTAAGCAGGGAATTGTTATGGGAAGCGGAGCCGGGGAAAGAGGCAGGGTAATGGCGCCGGCTAATTGCCGCATTTATGGTAACAAAATATTTAATAAAGCCTCCCCGAAAGCGTTCTCCGGGGTGGCAGTTCAGCCGGTGACTAAGGCAGATACGGGACCTGAATGGATTGTACATTAGTGATGCCTGGGAGTCTGAGGTAATGTATATTTAAAATAAGTAATGATTATCAGTTTATGTGCAGGTTAAAAGAATAGAACGCAGATTGTTATGATCTAATAAGATAATCGCAGATTATCAATCATATTTGGCCAAATCACGTACAAAATATGATCCGCCTTCGGCGCAGATCATAAAAAATCATGAAAATCTGCGTTCTATATTATCCTTCCTGTATTAAAGCGGATAGCCATTCAATAAGTTTAACATGAAGCGATCCTTTCTGCTTGCGATGATAGTTATTTCCGGTATGCTAAGTAAACCAGTATATGCATTGCCTTCTGATTCTTTATCTATAGAAATGATCCTTGAGCGTATGCAGGAGACACTTTCCAATGATCCGCCTCCTGCTGATGAGGTGAAGGAACTTTTGAGATCAATGCAACCTGACGGAAGCTGGAAAGATGTAGATTATGAAAGTACCCGTATTTCAGAATGGCCTGTCTTAAAACAGTTGACTGTTTATGTGCTTCCGATGGTGAAAGCATATTCAAATAAATCATCTTCATTTTATAAAAGTAAAAAACTGGCTTCTGCTATTCATACCTCCTTGGATTTTTGGTTGACACATAATTTTACAAGCCAAAATTGGTGGTATAACGATATTGGTATTCCTAACACGTTGACGGATATATTAGTATTATTTAAGGCGGAGATAACTCCCAGGGAATTGTTGGAAGCCCTGAATCAGATGAGAGGCAGCTATATTAACCAAACCGGCCAAAACAAGGTTTGGCGTGCGGAGATACAGCTTAAGATAGGGCTTTTAGAATATGGGAGAGGGCGAACGAATATATTGGGAAACCCAATTCAACGTATTCGGGAAGCAGCCGATATTTTAAAGCAGGAGTTGGTTGTTACAGCAGAGGATGGCATACAGCCGGATTGGAGTTTTCATCAGCATGGCGTTCAGCAACAATTTGGGAACTACGGACTTTCATTTGCAAGCACCCAGGTAAGATGGGCAAGGTTGCTGATGGGTACACCCTTTCAATATCCGGAGGGAAAGATCCTATTATTGAGAAGTTATTTATGTAACGGGCTGGCTGCAGTTGTTTGGAAGGGGACTATGGATATCAGTGCTTGTGGCCGTCAATTGTTCCCGAACTCTCCTGAAAACAAAGGGGATGCGGTTATCAAAATCCTGAAAGAAGTGATCGGAGTAGATCGGGGACATGCATCTGTTTATCAGGCAATTCTTGAAAATAATACCCCTGACGATGATCAACAGGCTGCCCTGACAGGGAACACTTACTTCTGGCGTTCTGACTTAATGGTAAACCGGACGGGGGACAGTTATATTTCTGTAAGGCTGCATTCTAATACGATCCAGGGTACTGAGTCCATCAATGGAGAAAATTTATTGGGGGTTCATCTTTCAGATGGGGCCACCTATGTTTACAGCACAGGTAAAGAATATCAAAATATATTCCCGGTATGGGACTGGCATGCTGTTCCGGGGGTTACCAGCTATTCACAGGGGAAGTTGCAGAATACATCATGGGGAGGATGGCCCAATGAGAATGACTTTGCAGGGGGTGTTTCCGACTCGACTTTTGGAGCGGCAGCCATGCTATATGAACAACACGGTTTATCTGCTCATAAATCATGGTTCTTTCTCCCAGGTGGAGTTGTTTGTTTGGGAGCCGGCATCCGGGGTGATTCGAACACCCGTATTTCTACAACGGTCAATCAATGCTTGTTACAAGGTGAAGTCAATATTAAGACGGGCGGGCAGTTAAAAAATGTAGGACCCGGTGTTGAAATGAATAATGAGCCGGTAGATGATGTATATCATGACAGCGTTGGATATTTATTTTTACAAAAAGAACAGGTGTCTCTGAGTACCATGCCTCAAAAAGGAAGCTGGCGGAAGATCTATCATCAGGGAAGTGATAGTACTATTACAAAAAACATATTTAAACTTTATATTGATCACGGCGCCGATAAACGAAGTGAATCGTATTCTTATATGATATTGCCAGGGATAAGCAGGGACTCATTGGCTTATTTTTCAAAATATCTTCCGGTTATTATTCTGAGGAATGACACGCTGGTTCAGGGAATCCGGTATCCTTCCAAGGATCTTACTGAAATGGTTTTCTATCATCCGTCTCAAATTGAAATGGATAAAGAGACCATGATTTCTGTCAATGGTGCCTGTTTGCTGATAGTTCAGAAATTCAGGAACGGCCTGAAGCTAACAATGTCGGTTCCTCCCGCCCTTCAAAATAAAATTGTTCTTCATGTTAGTGGCCATTTTAATTGTCCGCAATGTGAATATAATAAACCCCGAAATCAGACGGATGTTGACTTTAACCTTCCTGATGGAATATACGAGGGGAAAAGTGTAAGCCTTTCGTTGAGGCCGGTCCCCTAAGCAATAGGGTGGTACCAAAATGTCGCAACGTCATTGATTCCGCTTTGGTGGATTTGTGCGTTGGGCGGGAGAAGCAATCTCCTCATTGAGACGTGAGATTGCCTGCCCGACCATGTCATTCAGGCGAGATTCCTCGCTCCGCAATGACGACATTCTGGTATGCACCTAAACAATAGATTCATGAATAAAATCCAGTTTTTATTTTCATAAAAAGTTCTTATCATTGCACCGGACTTATGCAATCGTTTGCCGTTAACTAATTAAAAATATTTTATATGAAACAGAGAATAAAAGTGGTTTCCTTTATCGCCGGCTGTATGCTGCTGGCAGGAATGTCTGTGAGTGTACAAGCTCAGGTGAAAGTGGTATTGGACAACTATTTCAATCATGAAACCAATCCCAAAACAGGAAAACTTTATCATTACATCTGGTCAGATACGACTATCAATGGCTATTCACAGTGGGGACAAATATTTGAACGCAAGGGAGCCATACTGGATACTTTGCAAAGAGCCCCGGCTATAGCCAATTTACATAACGCCGATATTTATATCATTGTAGATCCGGATATTCCCACGGAAAACCCTCATCCGAATTATATAATGCCAAGAGATATTCATGCCATTGTTCAATGGGTAAAAGAAGGCGGTGTCCTGGCATTGATGGCCAATGATTCAGGCAACTGTGAATTTCAGCATTTGAATGAATTGGCAGTACATTTCGGATTGCATTTTAATGAGGTTAGCTTAAATGATGTGATAGGCCGGCATTGGGAAATGGGAGCGGAAACGGATCTGCCTGATCATCCTATATTCCACGGAGTAAATAAAATTTATTTAAAAGGGATTTCAGATCTGAAAGTTTCCGGTCCGGCCAAACCCATACTGGTAAAGAATGGCCATGTACTGATGGCTGAAAGCCATCTGGGAAAAGGATATGTATTTGCCGTAGGTGATCCGTGGATATACAATGAATATATAGGGCATCATTCTTTGCCTGCAAGCTTTCAAAATTATAAAGCAGCAGAAAACCTGAGCGATTATTTGATCAGCCTGAGTAAAAAAGCAAGGCAGTAGTTACCATAAATATATCCGAATGATATTGAAGAGAAAAGGAATTACCGGCTTATTGGCCTTTCTATTATTACCACTATATCTCTTTGCACAGCAAAATATTCGCCTCACAAATGGATGGGAATTTCTGAAGGGGGACGTGGGAAGCGTATGGGAAACTGTTCGTCCTGCTGCACCGGGCAGCCCGGAGTCTGTACCGTTGTGGGATTCTGTCACGCTGCCACACTGCTTTAATGCCGGCGATGCGGTGGATCCGGATGTAAACTATTATCAGGGGCCAGGCTGGTATCGCACTCAATTAAAAATTGCGAATCCCTATTTAGACGGAAGAACGTTATTGCATTTCGAAGGAGCCGGACAAAAAACGTCCGTATATGTTTATACTAAAAAAATAGGTGAACATACCGGTGGTTATGATGAATGGACGGTAGATATTACGGATGCAGTAAAAGATTTTCTTAAAAATCCCGACAGTAAACGCTTCGGTGGAAAGATTCCGGTTGAAATCCGTTGTGATAATTCTCGTGACGTACAGATGATCCCTTCTGATATGGCGGATTTTACTATTTATGGTGGGTTGTATCGTAATGTGTATTTGCAATATGTACCGGCTGTTTCTTTTGATGTATTCCATATTAGCCCGGTAGTGGATGAAGCTGGGAAACAGGGGGAAATAACGCTAAGCGCCTCCTTTTACAACCCTCAAAATATACAACAGGCAAAGCTTGAGGTTACTATTTTAAATCCTTCGGGAGAAAAAGTAACATCTATAACTAAAGCGGTGTCTGTATGGGAAGGCCAAAAATCTTTTTATTCTTTTAATATAAAAAAACCTGTTTTATGGTCGCCGGATAAACCGGAATTATATACTTTAAAGACAAGGATGATTACGGAAAACGGCATACAGGAAAAAGATATTCATTTTGGTTTTCGTCATTTTGAATTCATTACCCATGGGCCATTTATGCTGAACGGGAAACGCTTGCTCCTTCGTGGTACACATCGCCATGAAGATGCGGCCGGGGCCGGCGCTGCAGAAACAGAAACGATGGTTCGGCGTGAATTCAGCCTGATAAAAGCTATGGGAGCAAACTTTATTCGCCTGGCACATTATCAGCAGTCGCCACTTGTGCTTCATCTTTGTGATAGTTTAGGCCTCTTAGTATGGGAAGAAATTCCCTGGAACAGAGGCGGACTTGGCGGAGAAAAATATAAGCAGCAGGCACGCAGGATGCTTACTAATATGATTACGCAGCATTATAATCATCCCTCGGTGATTATCTGGAGCCTGGGCAATGAAATTGACTGGCCGGGAGATTTCCCTGAATACAGTAAAGACAGCATCCGGACTTTTTTACAGGAGTTGAATGATTTGGCACATCATCTTGATCCGTCCCGTATGACGGCTATCCGCCGCTGTGATTTTTGCAAAGATATCGTGGATGTGTATTCTCCTTCTATATGGGCAGGATGGTATAGCGGGCGTTATACTGAATACCTAAAAGCTTCGGAGAAGCAGATGAAGAGCGTCCGTCATTTCTTTCATGCTGAATGGGGGGCTGATGCGATTGCAGGAAGGCATGCAGAGGATCCTTATAAAAATATTGGCGGGATCCCCGTGGGGGAAGGGGTAGCTGAAAAAACAGGCGATGCTTCCCTGACAGGTGGAGAGTCCAGGGTATCGCGCGATGGTGACTGGTCGGAAACGTATCAATGTGATTTGATAGACTGGTATTTGAAGGAACAGGAAAAGATGCCCTGGCTGACAGGCTCTGCTTATTGGATCTTTAAAGATTTTGCTACTCCCTTGCGTCCAGACAACCCGATCCCTTACGTAAATACGAAAGGAGTAGTCGGACGTGACCTGACCCCCAAAGAGTCCTATTATGTTTTTCAATCTTATTGGGCCAAAAAGCCCATGGTTCATATTGATGGGCATACCTGGCCTGTTCGCTGGGGAGATGATGGTAAAATGGAAACGATTAAAGTATATTCCAATTGTGAGCAGGCAGCATTATTTGTAAATGGGAAAAGCTATGGAATTAAAAAACGAAATAGCCAGGATTTTCCGGCAGCAGGATTGCGATGGAAAGTTCCCATGCATGAAGGAGATTATACAGTAAGAGTAATAGCCACCCAGGGCAAAGTTGCCGTTTCGGATTCTATTGAATTTCATTACCAGACTGAAAAGTGGGGAGTCCCTAATAAATTAGTATTAAAACAGCTTTCCAATGTAAACGACACTACTACCATAGAAGCCACTGCATTGGATGATAAAGGCATATTATGCCTGGATGCAAAGAACTTTGTTTATTTTTCGATTGCCGGAGACGGAAAGTTGATTGATGATATGGGTACATCGGACGGTTCAAGGAAGGTACAATTATATAATGGACGTGCTATCATTCGTATAAAGAATCATCATGGAGTGAGTACTGTCGGTGTGAAATCTGAGGGACTTACCACAGCATTACTTAATTTGGAATAATCATCATAAGCAATATGAAAAATACTAAGACGATAAGATTATTTCTCATTTCTTTATTTGTTTCTCTTTTTATTGGTGCCGGTTGCTCAGTGGAAGCTCAACAAAATTCCGGGGAAGATGACCCTTTAGCCCTTTGGTATCAGCAGCCCGCCACAGCATGGACACAAGCTTTGCCGTTGGGTAATGGAAGACTTGGAGCCATGGTTTTTGGGGGAACGGATACCGCACAGTTCCAGCTAAATGACGCCACTCTCTGGTCTGGCGGCCCTCGTGATGGAAATAATCCGGACGCTAATTTAGCATTGCCGGAAATAAGAAAGGCCTTATTCCGGGGAGATTATTTAAAAGCCGAAAAATTATGCAGGCAAATGATGGGGCCTTATACGGCTACTTATCTTACTTTAGGAAACTTATATCTTTATTTTGAAAATACGAATGATATAATTACAGATTATAAACGTGAGCTTGATTTGAATACGGCTGTAGCTAAGGTATCCTTTCAACGGGGTAATGTCCATTACACACGCAGTGTCTTTTCCAGCTATCCTGATCATATTTTGGTGATTCATTTAAAGGCTGATAAACCCAATTCCATTTCTTTTCATGCCCGTTTTGATAATCCTATTCCAAATACAATTAAAGCAGAAGGGAATAACACCATAGCCATGAAGGGCATTGCACCTTATTATATTGCCCACCGTGCTTACGAAAAGCATCAAATTCTTTATGATAGCTTAAAAGGGATGCGATTTGAAGTATTACTAAAAGCAATTCATCAAGGTGGAAGCGTGCAATCCGGCAGTAACGGATTGACAGTAAAAGATGCCTCTGAAGTGACTTTGCTGCTATCCACAGGAGCCAGCTTTCATGGTTTTGATAAAAGCCCCGCTGCACAAGGAAAGAAGGCCGCTGAGGAGGCGCAGCGTTTTTTGCAAGGCGCTGCCAATAAATCTTATGATGCTTTGTTAGCCCGACATGAAAAGGATTATAAACAATTATTTGACGGAGTGAGCCTTCATTTAGGTACGGACGCTGCTGCTTCTTTGCCAACGGATGTGCGGTTAAGACAATACGCTGAATCAGGCGGTTATCGTGATCCACAGCTCATTACTTTACTTTTTCAATATGGACGCTATTTGCTGATTGCCTCTTCACGTATGGGCGGACAACCCGCCAACCTGCAAGGGATTTGGAATAACAGCCTGCAACCTCCGTGGAGCTCAGGTTATACCACTAATATTAATTTAGAAATGAATTATTGGCCTGCAGAAAAAGATAATCTTTCAGCGTGTGTCTTACCATTAATTCATTTTATGGGAGAACTGGCGCAAAGAGGAGCGACCACCGCACGAGTTAATTATGGCGCTCATGGCTGGGTGGCACATCACAACAGCGATATATGGGCACAGACAGCTCCTCCCGGTAATTATGGAAAAGATCCGCAAGCCGATCCTCGCTGGGCTATGTGGCCCATGTCAGGTGCGTGGCTGTGCCGCCATCTTTGGGAGCATTATCTTTTTAATGGGG
>SCQV01000442.1 GCA_004299085.1 Chitinophagaceae bacterium
CGGCGAACATCGCCGAAGTCCAAATGAGGAAGATCCTCCAGGGTAATCTGATGCATGGCAAGTGTTTATGTCAAAGAACTCTAAAATTATCCACCCTACCAAATTTGGGTAAGGGATAGCCTTAGGCAGGCATGCTGGAATATCAGTACTATACACGGATGAAAAATTCAACAGTCCGTCTCATTCTTTCTTCTTTCTTTACTCTTAAGAAGGGGGGGCAACATGTTCTGGATCTTATATCTCTTCCACCTTTTACTTCGGGATTTTAGTTGCTTCTCTGCAATTATTACCAGGGAAGAATTCTTCCGCAGCAGGATTAAATAATTCATTATCTTCGTCTTAATTACCTTGAAAAATTATACTCATGAAAAGAGACGATACCCTATGGAAAGGAATACTCGAAAATCTGTTTGACGATTTTCTCCGCTTCTTCTTCCCCGATGCCGACAAGCTGTTCGATATGAAAAAGGGATTTCAGTTTCTGGATAAAGAACTGGAACAACTGTTTCCTGCTTCCGAAAATATGCAAGATTCTAAGTTTGTAGATAAGCTGGTGAAAGTATTTACTAAAGCAGGCAAAGAGGAATGGTTACTGATTCATATAGAGATACAAGGATACCATGATAAAGATTTTGGAAAAAGATTATTTACGTATTGGTACCGTATCACGGATAAATATGGCAAACCGGTCACTACGATTGCCATCTTTACGGATACCAACAAAAATTTTAAGCCGGATAGTTACGAGTACAAATGTCTTGGCACCACCAATACTTTTCACTTTAACACATATAAAATCATTGAACAGGATGAATCCACGTTAGAGAAAAGTGAGAATCCTTTTGCAATGGTGGTACTGACAGTGCTGTTGGCATCGAAATCAAGAAAGTTGACCGATGAGCATCTTTATAACTTGAAATTTTCATTAGCCAAACAACTAATGCAGCACGAATTTTCTAAAAAGAAAATAGGAGACTTGCTCATATTCCTGCAGTTATACGTGCGTTTTGCCGATCTAAAATATAATCTTAACTTTGACAAAGCAATTGAAGTGATTACTAAAAACAAAAGAACTATGGGTATCAGGGAAATGGTGCTCGAAAGAGCGAAAAAAGAAGGTCGTGAAGAAGGTATGGAAAAAGGCATTCTCAAAGGGAAAGCGGAGGTAGTGTCCAACCTCATCCTGAAAATGGGAATGACCGATACCCAGGCTGCCGATATTGCAGAGGTTTCTGTGGACTTTGTAAAGAAAGTACGCCGGAAACTGAAAAAATGATCCGCTACTCTGAGAAACAAACATATTTTAGAAGATTACCTCCCTGCAATCTCCAACGGTTGCAGGATTTTTTTTGTAAGCCGCAGCCCGGGCGTTACCGCCGGTTTACGGCTGCATGTTGGACAGGATCAGGTATGAGAACTTTATTTTATTAAAATTAATCGTAACAATCCGGCAGAAGTTTTTATTCTTTCCTAATATTCAGAAATCTTTCCAATACGGTGACTTTACTGCGATCACATCTTCAACATAGCCCATTGTATTCATATTTACAGAAATCAATTATTTCTTCTTGCTTTTCTGATTCTTTTCAACTGTATCTAATATTAAGATAGCTATTTTTCTTGGATCCACTTCAACTTCTTTACTAAGTTCAATGATATTTCTCAGTGAAAGAATATCAGGCTCATTAAGTGTTTTTAAAACTTTCGGATAACTTATTCCCGTCACTTTTTGGATATTAGTTTTCCCAAATTCATTAAAAAATTCTTCATAGTCTTCAATATTTCCTGTTTCAAACAATTTCTTTAGAGTATGATATGGATTATTCTTATGCACTTTCTATTTTAATTTGACCTTAAAAATAAATATAAGTAATTGGAAATCAATTAAATATTTATGCATATACATTAAAAATGTATATACGTACATAAAATATTTGTATTTTAGAATATAATCTTATATCTTTGCTTACTATTGATTTAGTAATGCCATTTTTAAGCAAAGAAAGTTATTAGCTTTGTGGCTCGTTAATTATTAACCACATTTAGCATCGTTCTTGTCCCGTCGAGCTTCAGACCCCGGGATTAAGATCAGCGATGCTCACGTCTAAGGCGTGGGCTCGCTTGTTTTCTGCCTAGGGTCTGAAGCTCGATAGGTATGTAGCAAGTTGAGGCCTGCGCTTTTTTAATTTGTACTTCCCGTAATTTTCGCTAAGCAGGTTTGACTTACAATTGGTAGTTAATAAATATTGTAACCAAGCTAATCCCTTTAGCTATGCATACACACTACTGTCATCACGAGCTGCACCTGCTGTACAATCAGTTTGCCAAGAAGCCAAAAAACCCGGTATAGGCAGGAGTTCGGGCAGGTTGTCCACATTTTTTATTCATACTAAGTTTCACGTTTTTAGTTAGCTCAACCTGCTATTTATTTTAATGGTTGATACAGGGAACGCCGTGGCGTTACCGGCGCTGCGGCTATTACCTGATATTTTTACTTCATTTCACCAAAACTCATCATCATGAAAAAAATCATACTTTTCATCATGGGCATAGTATGCACTGTCACCGGCGCTCAGGCCCAGATACCCATGGAGTCACCTCTGCATCCTGTCCATTGGACTTATCATGTGGAAAAATTAGAAGGCAGGCTTTATAAGTTGTACATCACCGCTATCATTCAACCCGGCTGGCATTTATATTCCCAGCATCAGCCTGAAAATGCTATTGCAATTCCAACCAGTATTAAGTTTAATAATGATTCATTGGTACTCTTTAAAGGAAAGCCTTTGGAAAAAGGCACCATAGAACGTTATGAAAACAAAACGCTGGATATTTCAGCCAATCAATATGCAGGTACTGTGAATTTCATACAGGAGATAACGCTGCTGGACAATGAACCTGTAAGAATAACCGGTGATATCACCTACCAGGTTTGTATGGAAGATGAATGCCTTCCTCCGGGAGTTACCAAGTTCAGCATAATACTGAATAATTAATCAATGCCCTGTAGTTAAGGTTTCTTCGCCACCCCTGCCCGTCCGGTCAGGCGGGCTTCGACAGGCTCAGGGTGACGATCAGCTTGTCATAGTGAGCCTGTCGAACTATGGCCAAGACGAAATATTTTTTTAACTAAATGACATTGAATAACTAATCATTTAAAAACACACCACAATGAAACAAAAAAAATACTTTCAAAAAAAGCCGGCTTGCCTGAAGATAGTTTTCTTCCTGGTATGCCTGCTAACAGGCTATGCCGGAACAGCCCAAACCATAACCGGCAAAGTAGTGGATGAACAGGGAATCCCTGTTATTGGCGCTACCATTGTCGAAAAAGGAACCAATAATGGGACTACTACTAATGTAAGTGGTGAATTCTCTATAACGGATGTACCTAAAAATGCAAAGCTTGTTATTAGCAGTGTGGGATTTGAGAAACAGGAAATAAAGCTGAATGGAAAGAGCGAATTTACCATCACACTAAAAAAGAAAACTAATCAATTGGATGAAACCGTCATACGCGCTTATGGAAC
>SCQV01000443.1 GCA_004299085.1 Chitinophagaceae bacterium
GAATATCTCTGATTTTTCGATCTCTGATTTTTTGTTCCTGATTCATATTTGGAATGGGGTTTTCAAATCAGACATCGTTACATCAAACGTCATAAGATGGATTTGAATATCTCTGATTTTTCGATCTCTGATTTTTTGTTCCTGATTCATATTTGGAATGGGGTTTTCAAATCAGACATCGTTACCTCAGGCATCATAAAATGGATTTGAATATCTCTGATTTTTCGATCTCTGATTTATTGTTCCTGCTTCATATTTGAAACGGGGTTTCCAAATCAGACATTGTTACATCAGACATCATAAAATGGATTTGAATATCTCTGATTTTTCGATCTCTGATTTATTGTTCCTGCTTCATATCTGAAACGGGGTTTTCAAATCAGACATCGTTACATCAGACATCATAAAATGGATTTGAATATCTCTGATTTTTCGATCTCTGATTTTTTGTTCCTGATTCATATTTGAAACGGGGTTTCCAAATCAGACATCGTTACCTCAGACATCATAAAATGGATTTGAATATTCTCTCCTGAAAAAAGTAAAGCCCTCCCTGAGATCAGGAAGGGCTTCGCATACCTGTTTGTCCTATGTGTATAATTGGTATGCGATAAATTCTAATAATTTCAACGCCTAAAATAAAGCATTTTTCTTACCGTTGCCAATATTTTTCGCAAAGATAGACAAAGAATGAAGTAAAAAGTTTAATTCCACCCATGTTTGAACGGAACTTTTGTCCCTATCTTTGTTATATGCCGGAGATTTCCAGAAAGAAAATATTTTATCCGCTCAATGATGCCTTTCGTCACTATCTGAAGCTGTATGACCGTGAAATGAAGCTGCCGGTGTCTTACGAAATGCTGAAATATTATGATAATGCTATTCCGTTGTATGATAACGAAGGGAAGGATACTTTATGGGAAACGGTTTTTTATCCCCAGCATTTAATGCCGCAGGTTCACAGAGGTTTGAAGCGGGTCTATTCTATCCTCAAGGCGGGAGGTGATCAGACTGCAGAAGAGCATTTGGATATCGAAAGGATTGATTTCTGCACCTTTGGCAATTCCCATCCATTCCGCGTCCGGGTGGTCAATACTTACAACGAGGTATATGATTATTTTTATGTGAAGATAGCGGATGCTTCCCGTATTTATGGACTGGAGCTGGAACATATTCTCTCTCCTTATTGGATTAATTTCTTAGTTGACAGCAATACGCTGATAGAAGAGCATATCGCGGGCGTGCCCGGCGATCAGTTTATTCTGCATTGGATGAAGCGTCCGGAATTTAATCCGACCCGTATTGCCAAGGAATTTGTCAAATTTAATGAAAGATGTTTTGTCCGTTTATTGGGTGATATGCGTTCTTACAATTTTGTTTTTGATATCACGCCGGACTTTGACGATGTGCAGTTCCGGATTCGCGCCATTGATTTTGACCAGCAATTTTACGAAGGGAAAAAGGCCTTATATATGCCACAGTTTTTTAAGGAAAACAGGCCTTTTGTTGAACTGGTCTTGCATCAGTTGAATGCGGAAGTGGTCAGGCAATATCAGCAGGAGGAAAGGGCGCTTATTGCCCGCCGCATGAAGGCCCACCGGCACAGGATAAAGGATTTACGTGATGTAATTATGACGGATAATGTGTCCACACCGGAGAAAATAGGGCAGTTAGGCAGTGAATTGGCACACCATTATGACGACAAAGTTTTTTCCCGGTGCAGGACTATGGGAGAAATCATAGAAAGAAGTCTAAAACGTTTACTCGTGAAAAGCCTTAAAAATTCCTAATTTTGGCAGATATTTTCAATTATTTATGGTACTGACTTCTTTTGGTCGTTATTTATTGATGCTGAAAGGCATGTTCTCCAAACCGGAAAACTGGAGAATGTACTGGAAGCAATTTATGCTTCAATGCTCGGACATTGGTATTAGATCGCTCGGTATTGTGATTATTATTTCATTGTTTATTGGAGGTGTGTCCACCGTGCAGACTGCTTATCAGCTTGTAAGCCCTATTATTCCAAAGGCTACGATTGCTCAGGTTGTAAGGGATTCCATGATCCTGGAATTTGCACCCACGATTACCTGTATTGTGCTGGCAGGCGTCGTCGGCTCTAAAATCGCATCTGAATTGGGAAATATGCGGGTGAGCGAGCAGATAGATGCTTTGGAGATTATGGGCATTAACACCAAAGGATATTTGATTTTGCCTAAGATAGCGGCTTCTTTATTAACTATTCCCATGTTAGTGGTTCTGTCCATGTTCCTGGGTATATGGGCAGGAGAGATAGCGGGTATCGTATCCGGTATTATTTCCGAGCGGGACTTTATGCAGGGACTGGTGCAGGGATTCAGGCCCTATATTGTATTTTTCGCGCTGGTAAAGGCTTATACCTTCGCTTTTATTATTGCCAGCATTTCTTCCTATTTTGGGTATTATGTGAAGGGGGGGGCATTGGAAATAGGACGTGCAAGCACTAAAGCTGTAGTGATAAGCTGTATATTTATATTATTGGCAGATTATGCCCTGGCGGCCCTGTTGCTTACGTAATATTAGTTATTTCAAACAATATGATAGAATTGATTGGCGTTTATAAAGGGTTTGAAGGCAAAGATGTACTGCAGGATATTTCTGCGGTGATGGAAGCCGGTAAAACCAACCTGATCATCGGTACCAGCGGCAGCGGCAAGACTGTACTGATGAAATGTATGGTAGGATTATTTGAAATTGATAAGGGAGAGATATTGTATAACAAATCCGATTTTTTTTCCATGACGGACAAAGAAAAGAAAGTGATCCGCCAGGAAATCGGCATGTTATTTCAGGGTACCGCATTATTTGACAGCATGACGGTGGAGCAAAATGTGATGTTCCCGTTACAGATGTTTTCCAATATGAGTTACCGTGAAAGGATAAAAAGGGTTAATTTTTGCCTGGACAGAGTTAATCTGAAAGATACCAATAAAAAATATCCTGCAGAGATCAGCGGTGGCATGAAGAAAAGAGTAGGAATAGCGCGTTCTATCGTTTTGAATCCCAAATATCTGTTTTGCGATGAACCCAATTCCGGATTAGATCCTCAAACTTCCATGGTGATTGATAAGCTGATCCATGAACTTACGGTAGAATATAATATTACGACCGTCATTAACACTCATGATATGAACTCTGTAATGGAAATAGGAGATAATATTCTGTACCTGTACCAGGGGCATAAACAATGGGAAGGCAGCAGCAAGGATATTATTTACAGTAAGGATGAGAAGCTGAACAGTTTTATTTTTGCCTCAGAATTTTTACAGGAAGCCAAACGGATGCGACAGATGGATATGGAAGGTAAACAATTGCCCCCTAGATAGAAAGCGATTTCTCCCTGATTTATTTTTTCTAATTGTTTGACGAGTTTATGCGAAAAGTTTCTCTCAGAGATATTGCTGCGCAAGCCGGAGTTTCCCCAACAACAGTATCTTTTGTAATAAATGGCAAAGCTCGTGAAATGAGAGTTAGCCGGGACGTTATTCAGCGCATAGAGGCGTTAATAAAAAAACTGAATTATCAGCCTAATTCTATGGCCCGTGGACTTCGTACCGGCAAAACAGGCACCATTGGATTAATGGTAGAAGACATTTCCAATCACTTTTTTGCGACATTGGCCAGAGTCATTGAAGATGAAGCCGATTACTTTGGATATGATGTTGTTTATTGCAGTACGGAGAATAAAGAAGCAAGAGCACAAAAGCTACTGGAAACGCTGACACACCGTCAAGTTGATGGTTATATTCTGACACCCACTCCTGAGCTGGATGTGGGCGTGCAAAAGTTGCTTCAGGGAAAAAAATCATTAGTATTGATGGATAGGTATTTCCCCTCCTTGAATACAAATTTTGTAGGGGTGGATAATCTTCTCGGGGCCTCAATGGCTGCCTCCCATCTCCTGGCTCAAGGGTATCAAAAGATTGCACTCGTAACTACTTCGTCCTCACAAATACAAATGCAGGAAAGGGTGCGGGGATTTACAAATACAGTTAATGAAAGCAACATAGCTCTAATAAAACAAGTACATCTACGTATTCCCTTTGAAAAAATAAAAGAAAATGCTGTCGGACAAATTATCCGATTCTTGATAAAGCACAAGCCTGACGCCGTTTTTTTTACTACCAATTACCTTGGAATATGTGGGCTAGAGGCTATTAAAAGCCTTGGCTGGGCAATACCCTCACAAATAGGTGTGGTAAGCTTTGATGATCACATTGTGTTTAGACTATATGAGCCTGCTATTACCTGCGTCGCGCAGCCTATAATGGAGATCGGTAAATATGCTGTTAAAGCCTTAATCCAGGATATTCAAAAAAAGGATCCTGATGTATTGGCACGGTATGTTTTAAAACCTCAACTGATTGTCCGTAAATCATGCTGAAAGCCATAAAGAGTGACTCACATTAAAATATGGCAATATTGTATTAGATCTTGCCAAAATTGTGTTAGACAGATGAAATTATTAACGTAGCTTTGGAGCTAAATTGATTTAGCTAAGAAGGGAAGAGTTTCTTTTCTTCCCTTCGAGGTTAAGTTTAGAAGAAACAAGCAGGAGTAAAAATCATTGGCGTGACGGTTTACTTCTGCATTTTTAACCTTTTCAATTACAAAGGTATGCTAAGCGCAAGAAAGTATATTCACTTTCGTCATTATTTAACACTTCTTTTAGATTCTATCCCCCATTTAAAGAGCAGAAGCGCTTCACCTATCAAGTTCATTGTAGGCAGGAATCTGCTATTTTTTGTCTTTCCGACTAAATTTTACCAAAGCCTATGAAAAAGAAATACCTTCTATATTTTATTGTGTTCAGTGCATTAGCAGGGATGATTGTTTCGGGATGGGATATGCCCGGAGAGGCACCTGCTTTATCTAAAAATTTTACTGCAAACCCGCCTCCTCCTGACACTCCACATGGACTTATAGGTTCTTATTATAATGGTGAGCAATTCGATGCTTATGTAGCCACACGAATTGACTCCGTTATTCAATTTGACTGGGGTAACAGCGGTTCTCCTTTCCCAGGGCAGATCAATCATGATCACTTTTCTGTACGCTGGGTGGGCTATATTAAACCGCCTGTAACGGGCACTTATACTTTTCATGCTAATTCTGACGATGGTGGCAGGTTGATCATCGGAGGGTTGGATTTTTTGGATTATTGGGGTACCTGTTGCAATGATTTCAGCGCCACTATATTTTTAAAAGCCGACAGTTTATACCCATTTGTATTTGAAATGCATCAGGGAACCGGAGGCGCTAATGCGAAGTATGTCGAATGGGAAGCTCCGGGATTGCCTTTGGAATTAGTCCCTAATAGTGCCCTATATGCAATAGCTCCGCCAGTGGCATTGCCCAAGCCGGATGTAAGCAGAGATACAGCTCATGGGCTAATTGGTTATTATTATAATGATCCTAATGTAAGTCCGAACTGGTTTGATACATTGGTAATCACAAGGATTGATCCGCAGATAAATTTTGATTGGGGAAATGGGTCACCTATACCACCCAGGATTCAAACAGATTATTTTTCAGTGCGTTGGGTAGGTTTTGTGAGAGCTCCGGTAACGGGTACTTACACGTTTCATACCTGGTCTGACGACGGAAGCCGCTTGTGGGTAGCCGGCCAAAAAATCATTGATTATTGGTCAACCTGCTGCTCTGACCATGCTGGAACGATTGATTTGAATGCCGGGGTATTATATCCGATTGTGCTGGAATATCATGAGATTGGGGGCGGCGCCGGAGTTCATTATATTAATTGGGAGGCGCCCGGGCTGCCATTAGAAAATATTCCGACGAATGATTATTACACAGTAAAATTATCAACTGTGTCTCCCCCCTTATTCTATCCGCAACCGGGGATTTATGTTGACAGTGTGAGGGTATTTATGGTCTCGCCCACCAATGGGTCTCAGATACATTATACTTTAGACGGTAGTACTCCGGACGAAAATTCACCTATAGATACCGGATATATTCTTATTAATAAAAATACTCAGATAAATGCAGTAGCTTATCATGATGGCATGGTACAATCTGTTATGAGTTCGGCTACTTATCGTATTATTCCACCTCTTGTTTCTACCCCATCGTTTTATCCGGGACAGGGGATTTATGGTGATTCTATCAAAGTGGTTATTTCAACCAGAGAAGACAGTACTGTCATTTATTATACTCTTGACGGCAGTACTCCTGATACAACCTCTATCCTATATTCCAGACCGGTAGAAATTGATTCTACTACCAGACTCAAAGCTTTTGCCGTAAAATCTGGTATGTCGCCTTCCAATGTGGCGTCTGCCACCTATACCTTTCTTCCGCCCGCGGCTGCGGCTCCTACTTTCAGTGTGGCTGCCGGGAATTATAATGACCCTCAGACCGTTTCTATAACAAGCACTACTTCAGGCGCCATAATACATTATGTTACAGGAAATGATGCTTTGAATGATGCTTCACCCGTATATTCCTCTCCCATTACTATTGGTAAAACAACCACCCTTAAGGCTTTTGCTGAAAAAGACGGTTTGCGTACTTCCGATGTAACGATTGCAACTTATACAATCGGCACTCAGCAGGAAAAAGTAGATAGCCCCAGTTTCAGTCTGCCGGGGGGGCATTATAATGGTATAAAACAGATAGCCATCACAACAAAAACCCAGGGAGCTACCATTTATTATACGACAGATGGGAAGACGCCCGACAGTAATTCAAATGTTTACGTAGCTCCTGTATTGATCATGGATAGCATGACACTTAAAGCTATTGCGACCAGAGTGGGAATGCATCCTTCTGATATCATCTCTGCTACTTATATCATTTCAGGCGCTATTCAGGATACGGGTGCTATCAATGATAAGCTGCCGGTTCCAAAATTGACAATATCTCCTAATCCGGCTACAGATATAGCCCGCCTTACTTGGACAAATATGGTATATACACTTGACGGAGCATATCTGACAGTAACGGACAGCCGGGGAGCCATCATGCAAAGAATAAATATAAAAGGAGGGTACACCTATTATGATCTTAATACAAGCACTTATTCAAACGGAGTTTATTTCGTAAGAATAGTATCAGGCAATTCAATATTACTTGGCAAATTGATTATTGGACGATGACCTCACAGCGTAAATTAAAAAGTTCTAAATGTATTTAAAATGCTTCAATCCTGTTCAATGAAAGTCATAAATCTCTGGCTGAAATATTTCGGCATGACCATGTTCCTCGCGATGGTAATGACAACGTACGGGGAAAGCCAGATTTCTTACAATGAGGTGGATGGAAGGACAAATTCAGCTAATACAGCCGTACCATTTCTCCGTATAGGGCCGGATGCCCGAAGTGGAGCTATGGGAAATGCCGGTATAGCTTTATCACCGGACGCCAATGCTGTATTCTGGAATCTGTCCAAACTTCCTTTTGCAAATCAGGATATGGGCGCCTCTATTACTTATACACCATGGTTGCGTACTATGACCAACGATGTATTCCTGGCTTATCTGAGCGGATATAAAAAATTAGACGATCTGCAGGCCGTAGGAGTTTCCATACGCTATTTTGATATGGGCGATATTCAATTAACTAATTTTCAGGGAGAAGATCAGGGTAAAACACATCCCCGGGAATTTTCAATTGATGGGGGCTATTCCCGTAAATTATCAGATCATTGGTCAACAGGAGTGGCGCTGAGATTTATTCATTCCAATTTGGCATCAGGGGTGAAGCAAGGCGGTACAAGCACTTATAAAGCCGGTAATGCAGTAGCCGGAGATCTGAGTGTTTATTATGTTTCTCACCAGTTGGATGCTTCTGCTCATCAGCATTCATGGAGCTTTGGTGCAACAGTAACAAACCTTGGAACCAAAATTGGTTATACAGGAAACAAATCCGACAAGTATTTTATTCCCACTGATTTAGGGGCCGGAGGTTCTTATACTTACCAGTTTGATAAGAGAAATAAGCTTACTGGTGCGCTTGATATAAATAAGTTGCTGGTACCCGCTCCCGATACTCTTGATAAAGACCACGATGGCACACCTGATTACCTTCAGAAAAGTGTGTTAAGTGGAGTTTTCAGTTCTTTTACCGACGCTTCAGGAGGATTTACCGGAGAACTCCATGAACTCATGTATTCTATGGGATTAGAATATTGGTATGATGATTTATTCTCGATCAGGGCCGGGTATTATAATGAATACAAAACTATGGGAGACCGAAAATATTTTACGACAGGGATCGGATTAAAATATAAAATGATGGCTTTGAATTTTTCTTATTTAATTCCATCAGGGAGCGAATCACAAAGAAATCCGCTTGCCAACACAGTGCGGATATCTATTATGGTATGTAAATAAAAATAAAAATCAGCCTATGCATTTCGAAATAAGACTTTGTATAGTTTATAGTCTAATCATTGGAATGATCGGAATAACGATAAAGGCACAATCGCAGGATAAGAAGGCTGTGCCGGATACCACCGCCTCCGATACCACTTCGGTAAACGGCGTTCCTATTGATACCAATAAAGTATCAACTGCTGCCATTTTTTTGGAAAATGGTATTTCACCGGACAAAACTGCCATATATCCTTATTCTTCCCTCCAGGAAATGCTGAAAGGAAAGGTCGCAGGCGTGTATGTTCAACAGCCAAGTGGAGAACCTGGTACAGAGATGAGCCTGTTTATCAGAGGAACTGCTATCCCTTATACCTCTCATCAGGATGTGTATAATGCTCAACCCACCGTTATTTTGGATGGAATACCTCTTGTAACGGACAATCCTTTTGCTTTCAATATTCAGCAATATGATTTTAACCGTATTGGGCCGGCTACTAACCTGTTGTCAGCAGTTGATCCAAATAATATTGCTTCTGTCACCGTATTGAAGGATTTTGCAGATGCAGCTATTTATGGCCCCTGGGCTGCTAACGGGGGGGTAATATTGATTACTACCAAGGCGCCGGTAGTTGGAGGTCGAAAAATCAGTGTGAATAGTTATATTGGATTTGTTCAACAACCTCATTTATATACAACGAATGCAAGATTTGAGAATAATTTCAGAGAACCATTTTATGACCGTTATGCCGGTCAGTCCGAGATAGCAAATTACCCCTTATATCTGAGAGATTCTACCAATCCTGCTTATTATGGACCTGCAAACTGGACGGATCTGTATTTTCAGAACCGGCCTGTATGGGGGTTCGATGCAAGCCTGTCCAGCGGTACGAAGAGAGCTAACTTTCGTTTTGCATTGGGTAATCAAAAAACTAACAATCCCGGAGATCATACCAAACTGGACCGTTATAATGCTATATTCGAGCTCAACATGGTTCCAATGACGTGGCTAACTATGTCATCAATGATTACTGCCACTAGGCTGGAACGCGGTGCCAACACCTATTTACGTGACCGTTTTGCTGAAATACAGTACATACCAGATTTGGCAAATCCGCTTCCTCCAAATAAAATTTATTATGCTCAGTATTTACAGCAACAGGGTAAGTCTATTGATGATAATAAATCTAATGTGATTAATGGATATTTTAAAATTTCACTTGATTTCTCCAAAGATTGGCATTTTATATCCAATTTTGGCTTTAGTTATAATGAAGGGTTAAGAGACCTTTTTTATCCGGGGAGTCTGATGGAAACGGTGAATTATGTTTCAAATTATTTTGGATATAATCAACGGGTGATGTTAGACAATACACTTCGCTGGCATCATAACTGGAATAAAATCCATGATTTAACGATTGAAGCAGGCGAAGTATTTCAGTCTGATTATGATCGTTATAATTATTCGTATGCTTATGATGGGCCGAATGATCTTATCAAAATAAATGAATTAAACTCCGATCCCACTGATTCTGCCGCCTATCTCACTTCCAAGGCATTCCCAAGACAGCTTACCTATATGTTTTTGGATAAAGAACGGCAACGATTACTTTCTTTTTATGGTCACATAGCATATCATTATAAAAGCCTTCTGGAGCTGACCATGCTGGTTCGCGCAGATGGATCTTCCAGCGCTCAGCCTGATGACTGGTGGCTAGTTTCTCCCACTTTCTCTGCAACATGGAATGTGAAGAATACCTTCTTTGAGGGGGCTAACACAGTAAGTGATTTTAAAGTGCATGCCAGTTGGGGACGAGTGGGGAGACTTTTAACGGACGACCGTTTTGGGGAAGGCCCCCAATATGTTCCGGATATGTCATTCAATAATAATCCGGTTAAATTTTCTTATGATGGTTTTCCAGGGTTATCCCGGCCATATTCTACAGGTTACATAGGTTATGGCATTAAGTGGCCTTATACTGACCAGACCGATATTGGGACCGATATCGGGCTTTTAGAAAACCGGATCAATCTCTCGGCAGATGTGTATGACAAGATTGATAACAATATGCTTTTCGAAATCCCTGGCGCCCAGGAATATGGTTACACGGGCATTTATAAAAATGGTATGAAAGTACGTAACCGGGGTGTTGACGTTAGCTTCCAGGCAGATGTGTTGCCCAAGACAAGCAAATTACGCTGGTATCCTACTTTTAATTTTAATTATAATCAAAACGTATTACTTGCGCTACCGGATGGATTGCAGCAAATAATTATAGGCGATGGTATGACAGCAAGGATGTTAAAGGTTGGCCATGCCATAGATCAATTCTGGCTGCTGAAAAACAATGGAATCTATAATAAAGAAAGCGAGATACCACTAAATCCACAGACGGGTCAGAAAATAACCTATAAAGGCACTCCTATAGAAGCGGGTGATCCTGTATGGAAAGATCTGAATGGTGATTATACGATCAATGATCAGGATAAGGTCATGACGGGGCATTATTTACCTAAGATATCAGGGGGCTTTGGTAGTGATTTTCTTTATAAAAATTTCACTCTGAGCTTTTCGTGCTATTACGTAATGGGTCGGCAGATCATGAATCAGGATGTAGCTAATCATTTGGATTTTGCCAACAGGGAGGGACAGATATCCATGGATGCCATTAAGGAAATCACCTTCTGGGAGAAGAATGAAGATTACTCCCGTTACCCTATGTATAATCCGTGGAGTAAGGTAGAACCCTATCAGACAGATCAGGATCTATTTCTGGAAAATGGTTCTTTTCTAAAGTTACGAAGCGTATCCCTTCAGTACGATATTACAGAAGCCAGATGGTGGAATAAAAAATCTATTATTCATAATTTGACGGTTTATGCGACCGCAGAAAATTTATTTACGATTACGCCGTATAGCGGGCGTGATCCTGAGCTTGTATATTATAATGGCGTGGACAATGGCTATGGTTTGCCAATTCCCAGAACTTATACGATAGGATTGAAAATGGATTTTTAAGGTTTCGTAAAACGATATAAGATGAGGCGTTCTAAGTTTTTATTTATTTCCGTGCTTATGTGCAGTCTGGCCTTTTCGGGCTGTAAAAAAATATTAGATATTCATTCTACTCATGCAGTAGATGAAGCAAATTTCTGGAATTCGCATGATGATACCCGGGCAGCCTTGATAGGGGCCTATGGATTAATGCGTGCCGCCCTGGCAAATGATGATGCCTGGTGGATGTATGGAGACTTGCGGGAAGGAGATTTTACTTCTCTGAGCCGGATAGATATCCAATCTATCATAGATGGTAAGTTGAACACACCCTATCCACTGTTAAATGATCTTTCTGATTGGAGGCGTTTTTATGCGGTAATCAATGCCTGTAATATGTTTCTGGAACATGTAGGTGAAGTAAAAGCCAGGGACTCGAAATACAGTGAGCAAAATATGCAGGTAGATATAGCTCAGATACGGACTTTAAGAGCATTTGCCTATTTTCTGATGGTACGAATTTGGGGGGATGTACCTCTTATAACTGAGTCGCATGATGGAGAATTTAAACCTAAAGGACGAGACAGTCAACAAAAAGTATTGGCATTCTGTGAACAGGAGTTGCTGGCCGCAGTGAAATATCTTCCTTATCTCTATAGCTCTGATGATCCTTTGCAACAAGGTCAATATTATAACGAAGATGCCGGTACATGGAATGGCGCTTTAGTTAGGAAATTGAGTGCTTATTCTATATTAGCTCATGTAGAGGCATGGCAGGGCAAATATGCGGACGTAGCAGCTTACACAAAATTTATTCTGGATAATTACAGCCAGGGAGGTCACTCATTTTTAGCTATTGATCAGTTAACCAACAGTAATGGTTTTTTCTCAGGGAGGCAGTATAATCATATACTGGCATTTGATTTCCTGTGGAATAACACAGATGCGTCCAATTCCGGCCATCTTGAAGATTTAACGCTTGCACAACCTCTGATAAATAAACAATCACCGGATATATATGTATCCAAAGATTCTATTCTTTCCATTTTCAATCTGCCTAATGATGAACGTTTCAGTCTGGATACTTTGACGGGGCAGCCTACTTCTGAAAATTATTTCACAAACTTTAACAGTAGCATTCCCATATTTAGCAAGATTAAAGTAATACGGGATGGCAATTCAACGGATCCCAGTTTACGGATTTATGGGAGTGCCATCATTTTTACCCGTCTGGAGGAAATTGTTTTATTACGTGCTGAAGCGCTTGCAATCATAGGTGATAGAAATGGTGCAATTACTTTACTGAACCAGGTTCGTGATGAGCGGGATGTGGCTCATTATAATCAAGCTGATGATGGGGATTTGATAACGGCCATTTTCCGTGAAAGGCGTAAAGAATTGATGGGTGAGGGCTGGCGCTGGTATGATCTTATACGCTACAACAAAATCAAGCAAAACAATCCTGCATTTATGCAGCTCATTAGAAGTGGGGGTATTTACTGGCCTGTTTCAGATGATATTATTGCCCAAAACAAATTGATTACACAGAATCCTTATTGGAGATAAAAAATCTATTGCTGATGAATAAGAAAATATTCTCTTATGAAATTGTCGCTGCAGGCCTGGCTTTATGTTTATATGCCGGTTGCCGGAGGGATACTGGCTTTTACCAGGCTAAAGAGTCGGTGCATCAGTTCTCCGGCAACAGCTATGATTTTCTAAAAAGTCAAAAAGGTATTTATGATTCCTTTCTATATGTGTTAGATCGTGTGGGCTTAGCTGATAGTCTAAAGAATGGGAGTTATACCATTTTCGCGCCTACGAATGCCAGTTTTCAACAGGCCATTGCCAGTGTGAACCAGTTGAGAGCTATACAGGGAAGACCGGCTCAATATTTATCAACCATACCGTTGAATCAGCTAGATACCCTGACCTGCCGATATATAATTAAAGGAGTAGTTCCTTCTGATAGCATGACTGAGCAGGACGGAAAAGCTTTGACTGCTGTTCGTTATGATTATCCTATGCAGGGTAAGCTGGTATCTACAAGTGCGGAAGGTTACGTAGGAGGAGGTCCGCAGATTATCCAGTACAGTGATACTAAAGGGGTTATTTATACTCGCCAATGGAGTACCAGTAATACTGTCGCTATTGACATTAAGACCTCTAACGGGCTAATTAATGTGTTGGCTGCCGATCATGTATTCGGGTTCGATGAGTTTATTCAGCGGATGGATCCCACTTATTCTACTCCCTTTAATGGTATTCCGCTTCCTATTCCAGGACAGATTGGACTTAACCAATATGACCTGGGTGGAGAACTAGTAGCTTATCATGACAATGATGCCAGTAATATTGGGGGGCAATACCGCCCGACAGAGGGCGTGGATATTGAAGTTTCTGGCGGTGGTGAGAATGGATATGATGTAGGTTGGACCAACCCTTTAGAATGGATGAATTATACTGTGAATATTGCAGATACAGGGCATTATCTCATGTTGCTTCGAGCATCTTCTCCTGTAGGAGATGCTACGCTCCATTTTGAACTCGACAATAGACGTCTTACGGGAGAAATAAAGATTGCAAACACTCTTGGTTGGCAAAACTATTCTAATATTTCTGTGCCTGTCGTATTTCCTGTAAAGGGGGTACATGTGCTGAGGATTGTTTATGACTATGCTCAATATAATCTTCGCTTTTTAGTATTTCTTCCGGATGGCAAACCTTTTCCTGTACCTGGAACCATTCCGGCAATTGCGTTTAATCCGGGAGGTGAAGGAGTTGGTTATCATGATGATGATGCTTCTAATAATGGAGGACAGTATAGGCCACAGGAAGGCGTAGATATAGAACAAACAAAAGAAGACGGTGGCTATGATATAGGCTGGACTAATCCTGGAGAGTGGATGGATTACACCATAGATGTAAAGAATACAGGACAATATATGCTGGCCGTAACAGCCGGTAGCCCCAATGATGCTAATACCAATGGTAGTTTTCGGGTTGAAATAGACGGGAAAGACATTACAGGTCCTATGGATTGCCCTAATACCGGTGGATACCAGAACTGGAAAGATGCAACCAAACTCGTTTATCTCGAAAAAGGGGTTCATGTCATGAGGCTATATGAACTATCGGGTGCTTATAATCTGAGGAAATATACGTTTACGGCGATGCAATAACATAATACCATAAAATAATTTTTTATGACCAGGATATTGAACCATACATTGTTGATAATAATTGCAGGGGGAATAATGATCTGTACATCCTGTAAGAAATGGCTTCCTGCAGACCTTAACTATTTAAGCCCGCAAGCCACTTACACACAAACAGAATTCCAACCGGTATTAGGAAGAACGACGGAATATTCTTTAATATTTAATACTGATAATTCAAATACTCCCATTCATTTTCAGATCACCAACGTGAGATATCGTACTACCGGACAGCCAACTAATGATCTTGAAAAAGAAATACCGGTGACTATATGGAAACAAGCCTATACGGGTTACGAGACTTCTGTTGCTGAGATCGATGCTAAAAGAACCACTGAGATGCATTCTATATGGGAAGTAAGACCCACCTCAGGAGACTTTATCCTTTGGGCGGAAGCTGACAGCACTATGCTACACCAACAACCCGACTCAGGATATCTTTTTGATGTGATAGCTTCCAATTCAGGTGGGAAAAACGTGTATCATGATCTGGTATTGGACCCGCTTAGGCAAGAACCGTATGAACCTTATGACCACGATCCAATTACAGGAGATAGATCGAAAATATATCCCAATCCATTGGACTCATCTCAATTCTCTTTTAATTATATCCATCCGGCTTCATTGACGAATGTGATAGGCGACAGTACAGATTTGCCGATGAATGTGGACAGTGTACGTGTTCTTTTTCGTAAAACAGGTAATGGGAATACACTTACGTTTAAATTTTTGGATAAAGACTCATTACCTATCAACCCGGCAAGCTTCAACGATACAAAATGGGACAGTTTAGTGCATGGATTTAATGTAAAAGTTACGGATGAATATGTGCGCTATGATGTGGCG
The DNA here is from genome assembly GCA_004299085.1 of Chitinophagaceae bacterium. Taxonomy (GTDB): domain Bacteria; phylum Bacteroidota; class Bacteroidia; order Chitinophagales; family Chitinophagaceae; genus FW021-bin31. Next base: position 15,432 of record SCQV01000443.1, read on the forward strand.
TATCCCATCCCGGTAGTACACTACCCGACGAGATTCACTACCAGCGATGGATCAGAGGCCTCTGTCAATTTTTCTTTTGACCGGATTGCTTTTGGGAATGTGAGGCAGGTTTGTTCAGTGGCTTTCAATTTTGCTATTTACCAGAAAGGTGATTGGGAGGTAATATTTTATTTCTATAGTGATAATCCAAAGTTCAGAAATGAATGAAAAATTTCGAAATATGAAACTTACTCTTTTAAAGGGGACATTCCCGTTTTTGTTGATTTTATTATGTTTCTTATCCATCTGTCTGAGTAGTATCGCCCAGCAGAAAGTACAGATTAGTGGTAAAGTGGAGGAGGCACAGACACACAAGCCTCTTATTGGTGTGGGAATCCTTAGCCAGGTGGGGAAAGCACAAGGGGTAACAGTTGGTATTACTGACGCTGGGGGCAAATTTACAGTACAAGTACCTCCAAATGCTATATTAATATTTCGTTATGTGGGATACTCAGAATATAAAGTAAAAATAAAGCCTGGCCAAACGCATTTTGATGTTGAATTAGGAGTAAATACTAATAAGTTAGATGAAGCTGTGATTGTGGGTTATCAAACAAAAACAAGAGCACTGACCACTGGATCTTCTATTATTGTATCAGGTAAGGAATTACAGGATGTGCCGACCTCTAATGTAGAGTCTCTATTACAAGGTAAGGTGGCAGGGTTGAATATTCAAAATAATACAGGCGCTCCAGGCGCAAGGGGATTTGTAGTTATCAGAGGATTGTCTAATATATCGGTAAAGGGTGGGGGAGATAATGCTTTCCTCAGCCCGACCTCTCCTTTATACGTCATAGATGGTGTCCCTGTAGATCCAGATGCTAATTTCTCTTATGGTTTTCAGAGTGCAGGGCCAGGCGTTAGCCCTTTGTCGTTGATTCCTCCGGAAGATATACAGCAAATAGAAGTCCTGAAAGATGCCCAGGCCACGGCTCTTTATGGTTCAAGGGGGGCATACGGTGTAATCTTGGTAACTACTGTCAGAGGAAGCTCGCCTATACCTCTCGTACGTTACACGGCTAATTTTTGGGTCAATACACCGCCTAAGCTGCGTTCGGTTATTGGAGGAAATTTGGAGCGTCAGATTCGTATTCAGGATATTTTAAAAAATGGGACATGGGATGATATTTTTAAGATTTCTCAAACGCCTTTTTTGGCGGACAGCTTAAATCCATATTATAATAATTCAACTAACTGGCAGGGTATTTTTTATCAGACTACCTATAACGAGACGCATAATGTGGAAGTGAGTGGAGGAGACCCACAGTTTAATTATAAAGCAGACCTTGGATATTATCATGAGAATGGCGTTATTAAGAATACCGGTTTTGACCGTTATTCTATCAGCACTAACATGCAATATCAGCCTAATCCCAAACTAAGGGTATTCAGCACTTTTAGCACTCAGATAGGGAAAAGAAAATTAGGGAGCGGCAATTCTTTATTGCAACAAGGGGTTTCCGCTAACGGGCAAGCATCTTCCCTTTTGCCCGGACCTTCCTTTTTCACCAGCACTGCCAGTTATCTATCTGCAGTTTCCACAGAAAATGATAATAAAACTTTGAATTTAAGCGCCAGTACAGATATTACTTATCAAATTCTGGACGGGCTGAGCCTGGGTACTTCACTGAGCTACAGTTATGCTTCCAATACTCAGGATCAATTTACGCCTGCTATAGCTAATAATGACTTTTCAGAAATATTTGCTTATGATGACCGGAATTTCACTTTGTATAATCGTAATACTATTACCTATTTTCATAGTTTTAATAAGGCTCATAATTTTACTCTTAATTTCTTCAACGAGATATATAATAAAGGCTTTCAGGCACATGTAATCAAACAGGAAAAAACGCCTAATGATCAGTACCAGGGCCCTTTGGGATATGATGCATTTGACTCAAGGGGAGGTGGACTTCTGGACAATTTTAACAGAATACATACTGCTTCATTTGCAGGGTTCTTCTCTTATGACTATAAAGAGAAATACGTTTTTAATGCAACTTACCGATTAGATGGAACTTCCTCCAGTGGTTTTGAAAACCCCTATTCCAAAAATCCTTCTCTTGGAGTTCGATGGAATTTTAGCAAGGAAAGTTTGTTTAAAAACAGTTCATGGCTAAGCTACGGCTCATTAAGGGCTACTTGGGGCCAGAATATTGTACCGCAGGGAGATCTTTTTTCCATCTATGGTACTTATCAGCCAAGGGGGACTTATGATGGCAATGAACGCATAGGTATAAATTTTGATCATTTACCTAACCCGGATCTGAAACCAACGACAACCACTCAATATGATGCGGGGTTTGAAGGAGGTTTATTTGATCAGCGGATTCAGATCGTTTTTGACGCATACTATAAGATGGTGAATGATCTGCTTCGTACCAAAGATCTGCCTGATATTACCGGTTTTAATGATGTAAATACCAATGAGACCTCTCTGGTAGATTACGGATATGAGTTGACACTCACTTTCCATCCGGTACCGCCAAGCCCTAATTTTAGTTGGGACATTTCTGTCAATGGCGCTTACAATATAGATGTGTTGACCCATCTGCCTAATGGCGCTCTCCAATTAGTACAATATGACCCTACAAATGGACAAGATATTTTGTATCATGTGGGAAGGAATTCATTATCTAATTATTTATACCAGACAGCCGGAGTCTTTAAAAGTACTGCCGATGTTCCTGTGGATCCCGCAACCGGTTTGCGCTACCATACGTCTAATGGAATTTATTTTCAGGGAGGAGATCCCGACTGGAAAGATGTAGATCATAATTATGTGCTCAATGGAGATGATCGTTTGCCATCAGGCAATACTCAGCCATTAGTTACTGGTGGGTTGCAATCTTACCTGACTTATGGTAACTTTTCAGCTAATATCAGTGCTTCTTTTACCGCCGTCCGTTCCATTTTAAATGATGCCTTAGCGGAACGCCTTGCTTACCTGACAGATCCATTCGGAAATGGGACGTCTTCTAATCCTGGGCCGAAAACCATCGTATATCTCGGAAACTTAAACTATTGGATCAGACCGGGGCAAGCAGCTAATTTCCCGAATCCTTATGATTACACCCGTGCCGGTGCTATTAATCCTTTTCGTTGGGACCAGACGCTTTTTCAGGAGGATGGTTCCTATTTTAAGATTAATACTGTCACGTTGGCGTACATGCTTAACAAAAATCTGGTGCACCGCTGGGGCTTAAGAACGATTCGTTTCTATCTATCCTGCAATAACCTGCTTACGATTTCTGATTATAGCGGACCTAATCCGGAAAATGTGTCTGCCCTTGGAAGAGATCAGTCAGATGGGTATCCGATACCTCGTACTTATAATTTTGGATTCAATGTAGAATTTTAGAAGAGCATAGTTATAAATTATTGATCATGAAACATACACTCATCTTTTTAATTATATTTTTAACTGTCATAAGCGAAAGCGGATGTAAAAAGTTTCTGAACGTTAAACCCCTGGATAACCTGGCCGGAAATTCCTTTTTTCAGGACAGGGCGGACGTAGAAAGCAATCTATGGGACATATACGGATTGCTGCGAGACAAGTTGGGCAAGGCTCCTCTGCTTCCATGGAGCGGCGATCTCCGATCAGGTATGATGGCTCCTTCACCTGAAATAACAGGAAGACAATACCGAGTTTTGGTCCCAACGAACCAATTGAATGTGTTAATTAATAACTCTTCTATTGATTTTTGGTCACTTTTCAATATGTCAAGCCTGCAAGACTGGAAAATATTTTACCAGGTAGTTCAGTCTGCCAATGATCTGTACTATGAATTGGGAAAACGATCCATTAGCGGGCTTACTGCCCAAGATATAAAAAGATATCAGGCGGAAGCTGTTTTTCTTCGTTGTATGGCTTATTTTTTAATGGTAAGGCAGTGGGGGGATGTCGTTTATTACACGGACGCATACCATGAAAAAGCTTTACCAAGAACCGACATGGTCACAGTAGTGAATAACTGCCTTTCTGATCTTGATAAAGTAAAAGATGATCTTCCATGGGCCTATACTGATCCGGCTTATCAGGGAATTCGGGCCAGTAAAGGTTCTGTTTTGGCTTTAATGATGAACCTGGATATGTGGAATGCCGGATTTGATAAAACTAATGCTCAAAAATATGAACAACAATGTGCAGAGTTGGGAAGCGAGATAGTGAATAGTAACGCATACGAATTATTACCCATGTCAGATTTTCACAAAATTTTTAAAGGACGTACTAAAGAGAGCCTTTTTGAAATTGCGCAGAATTCAAATTATGGTGAAATTATCATGTATGAGACGTTTCCCGACATGGTGTTGCATTATCCTTATAAACGGCCCATATCTCAGCATCAGTATAGTTTCTGTTATTTCCGTTCTTCTTTTTTGAGAATGCTGTTCCCTCAGGGGCAACCCGATTTGAGGGTACAGTATTGGTTTGATGAGAACATGTTAGATGATAACGGCAATTTTCAATATTTGAAATTCACCAATATATATGCTATTAGCGATAATGAAGATGTGAATCCCGATAACGATATTATCATTTTCAGATATGCAGGTATCCTGTTGTTACGAGCAGAAGCACTGGCTGATCTGGGACAGGATGCTGAAGCTATAAAGATGCTGAATCTGGTCCGGACACGGGCTCAAGCTACTCTCTATACAGGAGCAGGCGGTCAGCCTCTCCAGGATGCCGTTTTTGCAGAGAGAGCTAAAGAATTAATGGGCGAAGGACATTACTATTATGATTTAATACGTACCGGACGGGTAATGGATCCCCGGTGGGATTACTATCCACTGACACAGACGCAGTTTAATGAAAGAGGATGGACCTGGCCGTTGGATCCTACTGTACAGAATCAAAATCCTTATATACAACTGAACAGTTATTGGTTAAAATAAAAAATAATAACTCATGTATTTTATAAAAAAGCATCGCCGATATTATTTATTGATGATAATAATCATGTTGATAACGGGAATAATTTCCTGCCAGAAAACCAAAGATTATTATCTGGATTCAGGTTTAGCTAATCCCTATTTTAAGGGTACTACCATGGATTATTTAGATTCCAAGCCTTTTTATTTTGACTCTGTTGCTTTGGTGGCACGGCTTACGGGAATGGATACCGTGCTTTCTGAAGACAGTGTTACTTTTTTTGCACCAACTGACCGTAGCATTATGCGGTTGATAAACGCAGCTAATGAAGACTTATTTAAATTCAGATATGATACTATTAAAACATTACAGGATATTCCACCTGCTATCTGGCGTAAATATCTGAGCCGGTATATTTTTCCAGGGCTCAATCAGTTGAAAGATTATCCACAGGTGGACTATAATTTGTTATTGAACTATCCAGGACAGGGATACCTTTCCTGGGACGGAACTCCCATGAATATAGGAGTGGTATATAATGATGCCAATGGTGTGCAATATGCCGGTTATCGCCAACTGAGTATCGCCTATATTCCTGACATATCTAATCCAACGGCAAACTGGATTATTGCCTATGTGGCATCAAGTAACATACTTACGAATAACGGGATTGTCCATGTGCTGAGTGATACCCATACTTATTTTGGGTTCGATCTTGATGCATTTGTTGCAGATATGGAATCGGTGATGGGCCATGGTGGTGGAACTGTTAAATAAAGCGCATATCAATAACAGAAAAACATTTGTAATGCATAGTATTTATAAGCAATATTTCAGTGCCATATTGCAATTAGGGGTTGTTTCTATGGTAATTTTTGGTTGCCAGAAGAGCAAGGATAAATTTCCAGATCCCTATGCCGGAGGGAAACAACCTTTAGGGATTCTTATGAGCACGGATGCTCCTACGCCTCAATCGGGAGATATTGGTTCAACAGTAACTTTCAAAGCAACCGGACTGATGCCTTATAAAGATTCTTTACATTTTTATATAAATAATGAGCCTTGTCAGATAGTGAGCATTGATAGCTCTTCTATCAAAATACAAATACCTTCAACCGCCAGTACCGGAGTAGCCTCTTTGACAATAGGAGATCAGATATTTTTTGGACCTGTTTTCAAAGTCCAGGGAAAGTTAGCTATTGACCCTAATTTTAAAGCAACTGTCGGAGCTGACAGAGGTATCAGCGATTTTCTTCAGTTGTCAGATGGAAGGATTATTCTCGTGGGGAGCTTTTCAGACTTCAACCATCTTGGAACCGTAAAGCCGATTAATCGAATTGTCCAGATATCCAAGGATGGTGACGTAATACGTACTATTAAAACGGGTATCGGGGCAGATGGTAATCTGGATGCTATCGGTCAATTGCCCGATGGCCGGATAGCATTGGCAGGAAGTTTTTCTTCCTTTGATACCCATATAGGCCAAATCAATAATATAACTCTATTGAATCAGGACGGCTCTTTAGACACGACGGAAGTAAGAACGTTTTCAGACATAGATACGATACCGGCGTTCAATGGTGGAACAGATGGCTATATTTCGCATTTATTCGTCACAGGTAGCCAAATTACGGCTGTGGGCAGCTTTAGATATTATATGCAAAAGGTATATAACCATTCTGACTATTTAGGGGTAAGAGACAGCCTGATAACGGATAGCGTGCAGGTCAAAAACGTGATCAGATTCTTTTCCGATGGCTCATTGGACTCTTCTTTTAATTATAATTTTTATCAGCATAAAAGTAAAGAAGGCACGAATGGTCCGGTGAATGATGCCTATATGCAACCGGACGGAAAGCTGATTATGGTGGGGAATTTTACTCAGTATGATGGAGAAGATGTAAATTATGTCGTACGGCTTAACCCGGATGGAAGCATAGATCGAAGCTTTAAAACAGGAAGTGGTGCAGACAATCCTGTCAGTTCTATCCGTTATAATAAAAACTCTCATCGTTTCGTATTGGCTGGCAGTTTTAACCATTTTAACGGAGAACCACATTATGGACTTGTGCTGCTAAACGACGATGGCTCTATTGATGAATCATTTAAACCTTCTCCCATGGGAAGCGGTATTGACAGTTATACCTATGCTCAACAATTGTCTAACGGCCTGATTTTGGTCAATGGCTACTTTAAAACTTACGACGGTATTCAGCGGGGTAATTTCATGGTTCTTGACCCCAGCGGTGTGTTAGCCTCCGGATATAATACTACGGGGAACTTTGACGGGAGGGTTTATAATGGGCTTGAAACTACTAATTCCAATAATCAGATCACGGTAATGTTGATAGGTAATTTTGACAAATTTGATGAGCAAACCATGGGGAATATTACAAGAGTTATATTAAAATAATGATCAGGAAATGAAATGAACAAAAGCCGTGGAATCCTGTGAAACATATTTTTTCAACAAACAGCAGGTACATCGGGAATTTCATAGGGTGCAAGAATAATAAAAAAATTTAGAGATGAAGCATAAAATAACCGACCGATTGATAATTACTACGTTTTTAGTAATAGGCATATTACTTGTATGGATTGCATGCAACAAAGGATTTGACAGGGTTGTGAAGCAGAAGAATTATCAGGACACGACCAGCGCCATAGCCCGAGACCCTCATGTCTTGTACATTGTCATTGACGGTGCGCGGGGACAATCAGTCCGGGATGCACAACCGCCCAATATAATGGGGCTTACTAATAATGCTATTTACTGCTGGAATGATGTTTCCGATACATCTGCTTCAAAACTTGCCAGTTGGGCGGATCTGCTGACGGGAGTTCATAAAGATAAACATAAGGTATTAAATGGTGATCTGAGCCAGAGCGATCTGACGGATTATCCGGTATTTTTTAATTATATTAAAAAAAGAGATTCTGCCTTTCGCATTACAGCTTTTAGTTCTTCTGATTCAATTAAGTCCCTGATAAGTGGGGCAGATGTAAATGAAACATTTCAAGGAAATGATGCAGCTACTGCTAAAGCGGCTTTGGAAGAAATTAACAGGGATTCTTCTCATCTTGTGTTTGTGGAGTTTGCAGGAGTGGATGAAGCAGGAAGCCAATATGGCTATGATCTTTCAGTTCCTCAATATAAAGCAGCTATATTGCAAACAGACGATTATATCGGAGAAATGCTTGCAGCTATCAGGAAACATAAAGATTATGCTCATGAAGACTGGATGGTGGTCGTCACCTCTAATGAAGGAGGCTCTTTTCAGATTCCCTCCGATGAGGACGACCATACGGTGCTAAGTGACCCTGAGAGAAACAGTTTTGTTATCTTCTATTCTGATCAATATCAATCTTCTTTTATTGATAAGCCCTATACCGGGCACAGATATCAGGGGGAAAGTGTTGAATTGTATGGCGAAGATACTGCTGCCGTTAATGGTATTATACCGGATGATAATGGTGATTATAATTTTGGGGATTCTGCAGAATTCACCATTGAGATGAAGATAAAATTAATGCCTGGTCCGGGTACCTATGGAACCTATTATTACTATTATCCGTCTATTTTATCAAAACGTGCTTCCTATGGAGGAGGGGTACCGGGTTGGAATATTTCGCTGAATGCCAAGGGATGGCAGATAAATTTCGGACAGCAAGGTATGAATGATGTATCCATATCAGGAACAGATATTAGTGATGGCACCTGGCATGATATTGCAGTAGCCGTGGTGATAAGCGGAGGACATCGTAATGTACGAACTTATACAGATGGCAACTTTAATAATCAGGGCGATATTACTAATCTTGGAAATATCAATTCCCCGGCCCCACTAACGATGGGCTATTTACCTGGGAATATTTATACCCCTGCAGATATGTTTATTACCGATGTTAAAATATGGAATACTGCGCTGGATGATGCTACTATGGGTCAGATTTCCTGCAATATTGGGTTACCACCCGGCCAACCATTTAGTAGTAATCTTATCGGATTTTGGCCATGTACGGACGGGCAGGGAAATATTTTTCATGACGGAAGCACGCTACAGCATAATTTTGATATCCGGGGTAACTATGCATGGAGCAACTTTAGCGATCTAATCTGTGCTCCTGCATCAAGTGATCTTGCGGTGCAGATGCCTCAGCCGGTGGATATAGTAAGGCAAATCCTGAATTGGCTGCAAATTTCTCCGGATCCCGATTGGGGCTTAGACGGTAGAGTATGGACTACTAATTTTGTAGGATTAGAATAATCAATGATAATGACTGAATAAATGTTTTCACATGAAAATGATAAAACAATATTTATTGCCCGTATTGATAATAACCCTGTTGATGTCAGATTTTTCCTGTAAAAAGCGCGATATAAAAGGGGAAGTATTGAGCATCAGTAATATTACCCTTTCCCTGAAAAGTGACCAGGGACAAATAAAGATACCTGAAGAAGATACTGGGTATGTAAAAACACCCGAAAATATTACGATACCCGTAAGGGTATTGTTCTCAGATGCAGCACCAAAGAGATTTGATGTAGGACTCAGCGTAGATAATGATACTATTAATAATCTGATTGCAGAAAATAAATTGCCGAATACGGTCCTTTTACAGTCTCAATACTATAAGTTACCGTCCAGTTTAGACGTTCGTTTCGGATTAGATCATTATGATTTTAATCTGGTAGTAGATATTACAGCCATTGAAAGGAATTATGGTAAAAATCTGGCGCTTGCAGTAGGTTTAAATGATCCCACGAAAAATGATCAATTAGATCAGAATAAGAAAGATGCAATTATCATTATCAATACTTCTAAAATAATCAGACCAGACGAAATACATTATATCTATTTTACAAATGCGGATACATTGTTGAATATTCCCCAACCCGGAATATCTTACTCACAAAATAAGACTTTTCTGACGGTTCCGGTAGGTATCTCTTTAGGAGGCATTCCCGCAGGAGCCTTTAATGTGAAGATTAGTGATAACCAGGATACAGTCCAGAAATTGATAAGTACAGGAGTTCTTAAAGGGGTGCATCCTCTGACACCGGGAAGCGATTATATTTTCCCCGATTCTATAAACTTTTCAGCAGGCAAAGGTGCAGCAATGGCAAACATCAATGTAAGTGTAGATTCATTGGTTGCCCATTACAATCAAAAAGTGGCCTTTGCACTTACCCTGGATTATCCCAGCAGCCATTTGCTGGATTCAGCCCGGCGAACTGTGGTGGTGGTACTGGATCCTGTAAAATTAGTTGAATTTGACATTACCAATGACAACAGCACCTATACGGTACAGCGAGATAATACACAGACGGGAGAGGTTGCCACCAATTTGATTGACAATAATATTACAACAAAATTTTTGCTGTTCGACTTTAGAGGAGTATGGGTACAACTTGAATATCCTTCTGCTCAGGTTGCAGGAGCCTATACCCTCACCTCTGCCAATGATAATATGACTTATACTGGCCGTAACATTAATGCATGGAAATTATTAGGATCTAATGATGGCACTCAATGGACCACGCTTGATACAGAAACAGGGAATCCCTTTACCGCTAATTACCAAACTGTAAAATATTATTTTGATAATTCTGTGGCGTATAAATACTATCGCCTTGATTTAGAGTCAGTAGTCGGAGGAGATGGTTCCCTAATGCAACTGGCTGAATGGCGTTTGATCAGGACACCGCAGAAGTAAACAAGCCATTCAATTTTTTTATTATAAAATGCTGGCATCTTCATTTGAAAGCTGTTTGTAACCACTTGCATGAAATAAACGACGGTGGCAGGCTTTATCGTTATAGCCAAACATAAATAGATGATCCTATTAAAAAAATAAAGTGAAAGATCGTGTATGGTTATTTTTGTACCGAACATTATTTGGAATAAACTAGTCTTTTAAAATATTAAAAAATGAAAAAATATCTTATTGGCATTTTTTGTGGTATCTTGTTACTCTCGTTTCCACTTCAGGATATGGCTCAAAGGCATTCCTGGAGTAATTATAGTACTTCAGGTTTTTTTACCAAAGACTCTATTCACAGAAAGGGATATACGCTTCTTTTCATTAATAAAGATTCAACTTTTGACTTAAACATAAAACGGCAGTTGATTCATACTTTTTTTATTGTTTACCCTGAAGAGGCCATGCAGTTTAACCCTCAAACTGTTAAAAAAGTAACATTTATTATTGATCCCCATTTTAAAGGAGTGGCTGCTACCGGGAATGCTGTTACGAGGTTAAATCCTCAATGGTTTAAGCTACATCCGAAAGATATTGATGTAGTCACCCATGAAGTGATGCATATTGTTCAGGATTATCATTCAGGCAATGCACCAGGCTGGCTTACGGAAGGGATCGCTGATTATGCGAGATATATTTATGGAGTCAATAATAAAGCGTCCGGTTGGACAATGCCTGATTATAATGCAGGTCAAAGTTATAAAAATGCTTACCGGATTACTGCCAGGTTTTTAGTATGGATCAGTAAAAAAGTTAATAGCTCAATAGTAGTTAGATTGGATGCAGCCCTGCGTGATGGGGCTTATACTGAAGATACGTGGAAAAAGTTGACAGGACAAACGGTAGATCAGCTATGGGAAGAGTACGGCAAAAATTCTGCTCTTACATTACATTATCACTAACTTTGAGTGTACTATTTTTTATAAAGATGAGGAAGATATTGATCGCTTTGATATTTATCGCGCAAGCAACTTTTGCACAGGTAGCAATAAAGAAAGATTTAGTTCAGTATGTAAATCCAATGATTGGTACGAGGGACATGGGCCATACATATCCCGGAGCAACCGTGCCTTTTGGTATGGTGCAGTTAAGTCCCGATACGGACACGATCCCCTATGCTGTCAATGGGAAATATAATCCGGAAGTGTACCGGTATTGTGCAGGATATCAGTATGATGATAAAACAATTGTAGGATTTAGCCATACGCATTTTAACGGCACAGGCCATTCAGATTTGGGAGATTTTCTGATTATGCCTACAGTAGGTAAATTAAAATTGAATCCAGGTACTGCAGACCGTCCGGAGAGCGGTTTTCGTTCTCGCTTTTCACACAGCACTGAGGTGGCGGCACCCGATTATTATAAGGTAAAGCTGGATGATTATGATATTATGGCAGAATTAACCGCCACGGCCCGGGTAGGCTTTCATCAATATACTTTCCCTGCATCAGACCAGGCTCATATTATTCTGGACATGATGTCAGGGGTTTATAATTATCCGGATAAAAATGTTTGGGTTTATGTAAGGGTAGTAAATGATACTTTAGTCACCGGCTACCGTCAGACAGAAGGATGGGCCAGAAACCGCGTTCTGTACTTTGCTATGGTATTTAATAAGCCGTTTACGAGCTATGGGATGCATAACTTTTCGAGGACTGAACCTTATCACGGCTTTTGGGGAAAATTTGATCAGGAGCATGATTTTCCGGTGATGGCTGGAAGACAAATAAGAACCTATTTTAATTTTAAGACCCGGGCAGGGGAGAAATTAAAAATAAAATTTGCTTTATCTCCTGTTAGCATGAAAGGCGCCCTGAATAATTTGCATCATGAAATACCGGGCTGGGATTTTGACGCCGTGAAAGAGCGCGGACAGGAGGAATGGAATAAAGAATTACACAGGATTGAAATTCAGTCAGACAGCCGCCTTGAGAAAGAGAACTTTTATACTGCCATGTATCATGCATTTATTAATCCTACTGTTTATATGGATGCTGATCATTTATATAAGGGATTGGATAAAGAAATTCACCGGGCTGACCATTTTACCAATTACACGACTTTTTCGTTATGGGATACTTTCAGGGCTCTGCATCCTCTTTTTAATATTATACAAGTCAGACGAAATGAGGATATGATTAAATCTATGCTGGCACATTACCGGCAGAGCGCTTTTCACATGTTGCCTGTGTGGTCCAATTCAGCTAATGAAAACTGGTGTATGATCGGTTACCATGCAGTATCTGTAATAGCTGATGCCATTATCAAAGATAAAGTGGATTTCGATGCAAATAAAGCGTTAGAAGCTTGTGTAACCACTGCAGATAACCGTTGGTATGGAGACCTTGGTTATTATATTGACAAAGGATATGTTCCTGAAGATAAAAGTTCTTCATCCGTATCACAGACACTCGAATACGCCTATGATGACTGGTGTATTGCGCAGTTAGCGAAAAAATTGCATAGAATGGATGTGTATGACCGGTTCACAAAACGTTCTCAAAGTTATAAAAATCTCTATGATCTTTCTACCGGATTTATGAGGCCTGAGATGAGCGATGGGACCTGGATGAAAAACTTTGATCCACTTGAAACAAATGAACCGGGATTTGTGGAAGGGAATTCATGGAATTATAGTCTGTTTGTGCCTCAGGACCCCAAGGCTTTAATCGGGATGATGGGTGGAAACAAACGTTTTATTGCCCGTTTAGACTCATTATTTACCATGCAACTTCCTGACAAATATTTTGCTCACACAGAAGATATCAGTCGCGAAGGAATTATTGGCAACTATGTACATGGTAATGAACCCTCTCATCACATTGCTTATCTTTATGACTGGACCAATGAACCTTGGAAAGCGCAAAAATGGATCAGGCTGATATTGAAAAATCAATATCATGCAAAACCGGATGGATTAGGAGGCAATGATGATACAGGTCAGATGAGCGCCTGGTATATTTTTAGCACACTTGGCTTTTATCCTGTGGCTCCTGCATCCGACCAATATGCTATTGGAAGTCCGGCCATCAAAAGCGCCGTAATGCATTTGGAAAACGGGAAAACGTTTACTATACAGGTAAAAAACCAAAGCGATAAAGATATTTATGTGAAGAAAATCATATTAAATGATCGACCATTACACCATTATTTTCTCAGCCATCAGGACATTATAAATGGAGGCAGGATTATATTTATCATGTCAGATAATCCTAATAAACAACTTTAAGGGCTAGCTATAAAAATGCAAAATATGGACATAAGTTATTAAACTGTATCTTGCACCTATGAAATCCCTTTTAAAGATATTAGTCTTACTCATCATTCTATCGGGGTGCTTTTTCTCCTGCACCCGGAAAAGTGATTTTATTAATATGGATAAAACGGGTAACGGTATGCATTACTATCCTATTATCATTAACGATAATTTGTACGATACAGGGACTCATAAATATCTCAATCTAACGGATACTACTTTCACACCGGGCCAGCGAATCATTTTTGAACTGGATTATTTTTCTCAGGATACTATCAGCAGCTTACAATTATGGGCAGGTAAATCTAAGAGTGATTTAAAATTAGCCATAGATACTCCTTTTTTGGGCGTTTTTTATCCCGACTCTAATTATTCTCCCACTAAGCAGATAGACACTTTTTTGTTTCATTACACCATTCCGGCAGGATTGGATTCTACTACCAAATGGACGTTGGAACCGAGAGTAATCACAACGCATAACATGCAGACAGCGCTGGATGCCACCATTAATATTCAATAATGGACATTCAATGTCATTTAGTTGAGAGAAAATCAGCCACGAAGGCTCAAAGTCACAAAGGAAACGCAAAGGGCAGACTTGGTGATGCTTCATGCCTTTTAGACTTTGTGGCACAAAATTTATTACGCATACTCCTTAACTAAACGACATTGAATCATCAATCAGCATTCTGAAATCTCTGAAAGGAGAGGAGGAGTCCTGCAGACAAAAGGATTCTGTTCTTTAGTTAGTTAAACGGCATCGAATGGACATTGTTTAATATTTCACCTCTAATGTTTATTTTTTCACCACCCCCAATTCCTTCCCTATTTTTGTAAATGCCTGAATAGCTTTATCCAAATGTTTTTGTTCATGTGCTGCGCTGATTTGCACACGGATACGCGCCTGTCCTTTGGGAACTACAGGATAGAAAAATCCGATAACATAAATTCCTTCCTGCAATAATTTATCAGCCATTTTTTGTGAAAGAACCGCATCGTACAACATGACGGGAACAATCGGATGATCACCCGGTTTAATATCAAATCCGGCTGTCGTCATTTTTTCACGAAAATATTTTGTATTGGCTTCGAGCTTATCTCTCAACTCAGTAGTTTCACTCAGCAACTTCAAAACGGCAATAGAAGCACCTACCACGCTGGGGGCCAGCGTATTGGAGAAAAGATAGGGACGTGAACGCTGACGCAACATATCAATAATTTCTTTTCTGCCGCTGGTAAACCCACCGGATGCGCCACCCAATGCTTTTCCTAAAGTGCTTGTAATAATATCAATTTTCCCCACTACGTTTCTGTATTCATGTGTACCACGACCCGTTTTTCCCACAAAGCCGGTGGCATGACTATCGTCCACCATGACAGCCGCATCATATTTTTCCGCCAGCGCAACAATTTTATCCAATTGTGCAATAGTACCGTCCATGCTGAAGGTACCGTCCGTAACTATCATCCGCGTTCTGGCACTTTTCGATTCAATAAGCTTGGCCTCTAAGTCAGCCATATCATCATGCTTGTAACGGAAACGTTGTGCCTTACAAAGTCGCACACCGTCAATGATAGAAGCATGATTCAGCTCATCAGAAATGAGTGCATCCTGCTCATTCAGTAAGGGTTCAAATACGCCGCCATTCGCATCAAAGCAGGCAGCATATAAAATGGTATCTTCCGTACCTAAAAACTTAGAAATTTTCTGTTCTAATTCACGGTGAATATCCTGCGTACCGCATATAAAACGAACGCTGCTTAATCCATAACCGCGTTCATCAACGGTTCCCTTCGCTGCTTCCAACACCTTTGGATGAGAGGATAAGCCAAGATAATTATTGGCACAGAAATTAATGACTGTTTTACCGCCGACCTGTATTTCGGCGCCTTGGGGTGATTCTATGATTCGTTCGGATTTGTATAATCTGGAAGATTTAATCTCATTTAATTCATTTTGTAAACGCGATATGATTGTTTCGTTCATGGCAAAAGTTTATTTTATCCGGCAAAAATAAGGGATAAATGATAATCCGGCAGAAATCGCAAAGCGGGGAATTTTTTAATAAGCCGCCTGTGTCCCGTTAATCTTTTACTCTCCTGTGTAACTTTTTCATTCCCTCATACGTCCTACCTGTAAATAAGCGCTTAAACAGGACGATACCATGAAGCAGAAGTTATCTAATTTGTTGATTATCAATACATATAAACATTATTATTCTTTGATTAGGTATTTTGGACTGCATAATGAAGTTTCTCTCGGGAAGGAAGTTAACAGAGATGCATTTACCTTTGACTATAGAGAAAAGCCCTCAAAAGCCTGATCAACCATGACAGAAAAGGAATATAATAAATGTGTGGAATTATATGCCGACGGCCTGTTCCGGTTTATTGTAAAAAACCTGAAACGCGAAGAGGATGCTAAAGATATCGTGCAAAACAGCTTTGAAATTTTATGGAAACATCATCAGGAATTATTATTTGAAAAAGCAAAAGCGTATCTATTTACTACCGGTTACCATAACATGATTGATTATTTAAGAAAAGATAAGAGAGTGAGTCTGGTGGAGGCGTTTCCTGAAAATGCTAAAGTACAAAGCGATATTTCTCTGGATATTCATTCGGTCATTCAAAAGGGGCTGGAAAGACTGAGTGAGATACAACGCTCTTTATTAATGCTGAAAGATTACGAAGGATATAGTTATGAAGAAATAGCGGGAATAACGGGATTGAACGCATCACAGGTAAAAGTATATCTGCATCGTGCAAGGTTAAAAATGAAAGAATATTTGGTAAAAATGGAGAATGTATTATAACTGCCGGTAACAAAAGAGACATGATGAAAATAGATCAACATAATTACGAAGAATACCTGCTTAGCTATATAGATGACGAGCTGGATGAGGCGGATGTAACTGTTTTAATACAGTTTCTGCAACAACATCCTGATAAGCAGAAAGAGCTTGAGCTATTGCAATTAAGCAAGCTGCCTGTTGAAAAAGGAATTATTTTCCCGAACAAACAATTACTTTATCACAAAGAGAATTTCACCCGGGGAAAAATATCTTTCATGCACAGCTACAAATGGATAGCAGCAGTGGCGGCAGCGTGCATAGCATTGTTTCTAATCATTCACCCTTTTTCCAGAAAGGATTCAGGCATACCGAACGCCGTGGTTGCAAATACTCCTCCACAAAAGGCAATACAACCTTTACAAGAAGCGCTTCAGCCAGATTCTGGGCCTCCTATAAAAAGAGAAATCAAGCAGAAAGGAAATGCAATACCTGTAATTGCAAAAACAAATATTAAAGAAGATAAGAAGAAAGAAAACTATATAGAAAGGAAAGAGAAAGATCTTGCAGCTATCCATAATAACCTAATGGCAATCTCTCAAGCTCCACCGGATATTCCTGTGTTGCAGCCGTTAAATACACCCACTGTTGTGATACAGGGAAAGGCGCCGGTGATGGTTGCGCCGGCAGAACATCCTGAAGCTGAAAGAGCTATTGCATCCAAAGTGAATAAACCGCATCAAATCGCTCTTTCGCCAACTCTTGCCAATACCGTCGCCAATACAGTTCAATCATTAGCTGTGGCTAAAGAAGATATTGACAGTGCTATCACCCGGAAGATGACCTATTTGAACCATAAAAAAGCGGGACTGATAGAACACGTTGCCAAAAACGGAATCAGGATAGGAAAAGTAACGATTGCATTTAACGAATAATTATCAGATAATTAATAAAACTAAATACATAGTAATATGAAACGGATCTTTTTATTTCTGCTCTTACTGGCGGGCCTTCATTATGGCAGACCTGCAAATGCACGGGATATAAATAGCTTCTCACTCAGAGACACCACCGTCTTGTCTGTGTCTGATAGTACCAAAAATGATACAGCCCATATTGGAAATGTCACCATCATTGTGAAGGATAAAGGTAAAAAAGATCATAACACACAAATTACCTTCGGAAGATCAAAAGATTCCTCCCGCTTGGGAAATGTTTCCTTCACCTGGTTTGGTTTTGACATTGGATGGAATAATTATATAGACCGGAGCGCTTATGGAACTGCCACAGTGAATGATTTCGCTATTGCAAAACCAGGGCAACCTGAAGCCACTGAAGGTGAGTTTGCGTTGAGGGCAGGGAAATCTGTCAATGTAAATATATGGCCCGTCCTGATTAAGGTTAATCTTGTAAAGCATTATCTCAACCTGAAGACAGGGCTTGGTATAGAAATGAATAATTACCGGTACTCCAGGGATATCAGTTATGTAAATAAAATAACCGGGACATATATTATTCAGGATTCTGTCCAATTCAAAAAGAACAAATTATTTACCGAATATCTTACCGTACCGCTTATGTTAGATGTAGAAACCAACCCCTATCACAGTTCCCGTTCTTTTCATATAGCTGCAGGACCTACCTTTGGCTACTTGGTTAAATCGCGTACCAAGCAGGTAAGCAAAGCTCGTGGGAAAATAAAGGATAATGATTCATTTAATCTTGAAAAATTCAGGGTGGGATTACGGGTAGAGGCAGGCTGGAGTTGGTTCACATTATATGGAGCATACAGCCTTACACCTATCCATCAATACGGATTAAAACAATATCCATTTTCGATTGGATTGGCGCTGATACGATAGCCCATCCTGCTGTTTTAACAAATGAATTTTGAAACGATATTTTCATTCAGAAAAGGTAAACAAATATCCAATAGCAAATCCAAAAAACAAATAAACATCAAAACCAAATCATCCAAATCTCAAACGGAAACTGCTTCATAAGGTGTTTGGCCATTGGAATGCCGGAAATTGGAATTTATTTGAAATTTGGAAATCGAAATTTGGGATTTCATTATTCATCCTGCTGAATTAAATTGTTATAACACTACTTTATTCAATAGGCCAATGAAGCTTATTGAAAAATATCGAATTATAATCCCTGAAAATAAGGTCAAAAGCTATCTGCTATCAATGGAGCATCCCATTATGTAGATATGAAGCAGAATTTTTTATGAAGTGTGGATTTCATGTTAATCAGTGGGAAATTTTTAAAGAATTTATGTGGCACTGACGAAAGGTATCCCCTCTGAAAAGCTGGAGACGGGCAATGTGGGCACTATTACTCACGTCCATGAAAAGGGTGCAGCTTATGAGGTTGAATTTGTAGCAAACAATGGTATTACTATTGCGGCCCTTACGTTGCTGCCACACCAGATAAGAGAAACTAATGGTCAGGAGGAGATCCTTCATGTTAGAAAATTGATTGCCTGAGCAAAATTGTCAATCTTTGACCTGATATTATTGTGTGACAACTCCGCGTATTTTTCGCGATCCACTTCTTTTCAGCCTGCCAGAAATCATAATATTTTCCGGGATTTATCCAAAACTATGCACTCTTGCCGAACGCCTCAGACAGTTTAAAAGGTAATTGCCATATCTTTGCGCCATGATAAAAGAAACGCTCCTCAGAGCAGCAAGGGATGCAGGGAACATCATGCAGCAACATTTTAATGGCGCTTATAAGATCAGCAGCAAAAGCTCTATTAATGATTTA
>SCQV01000444.1 GCA_004299085.1 Chitinophagaceae bacterium
CAATAGAACAACAAACTATAAAACAATTAAATAATACAATATGGAAAATCATGTGATGTTTCCCGAAGCAACGCGGGAATTGAATGAAAAGAAAGCGGCGCTGGCACCCAAAAATGTGGAAGCATGGCGTAATTTCAGCAATACGGTTTTTAAAGCGGGCGCTTTAGACGAGAAAACAAAACAATTGATTGCGGTAGCTGTAGCACATACTACACAATGTCCTTACTGCATCCGTGCACATACGCGGGGTGCTTTGAGAAAAGGCGCCACTAAGCAGGAAATTATGGAGGCCATCTGGGTAGCCGCAGAAATGCGGGCAGGCGCTGCTTATGCACATGGAACCATTGCTATGGACGAGATGGAATCTTACACTGAAGCGAAAGTTCAATCATAAAAAGGAGTAACTATATAATGATAACCCATAATTTAGGATATCCGCGTATCGGAAATAATAGAGAACTCAAGAAAGCGCTTGAAGGCTATTGGTCGGGAAAAATTTCCTTAGATGAACTAAGAGTTACAGGAATAAATATCCGGAAGCAAAACTGGCTTTTGCAAAAGAATACAGCAATTGATTTAATCCCTTCGAACGATTTTTCACTTTATGACCAGGTGTTGGATATGTCGTTAGCCGTAAAAGCTATTCCCGATCGTTACAATACTATGTTGAAGAATAACGATTATGCAGAAGAAGACCTTTCCTTTGCCATGGCCCGGGGATATCAAAAGAACGGGCTGGATATAACCGCTATGGAAATGACCAAATGGTTTGATACCAATTACCATTATATCGTTCCTGAATTTCATAAGGATCAACACTTTGAATTTTATTCGCAAAAAGTCATTCGTGAATTCAATGAGGCTAAGCAGCTTGGCATTATTACAAGGCCTGTTTTAATCGGGCCGGTTTCTTATTTGCTTTTAGGAAAAGAGAAAGGCGAAGGATTTGACAAGCTGGATTTGCTTCCCGGTTTACTTTCTGTGTATATTGAAATCCTAAAAGCATTACAAGCTGCCGGAGCATACGGTGTTCAGTTAGATGAACCTTTTTTGGCAATGGACCTCAGCGATAAAGCTAAAAAAAGTTTTGAGCCTGCTTATACGAAGCTCAAAGAAGCTATCCCAGGAATGAAGGTAATGATTGCCACTTATTTTGAAGGATTAAGAGATAATGCTCCTCTGGCACTGTCATTGCCCGTTTCCGCTTTACATATAGATTTGGTGCGCGATCCTCAGCAGTTGGATGATTTGCTGGAAAAAATTCCAGCGAGCCTTTCCTTGAGTCTTGGAGTTGTTGATGGAAGAAATATCTGGATCAATAACTTTGAACAATCGCTTGCTTATATTCACAAAGCGGCTGACAAACTCGGAGATGAACGTATCATGATTGCGCCTTCCTGTTCTTTGCTACATGTGCCATGCGATTTGGATTTGGAAACAGATAATACACTGAATTCCGGTACCAGACAATGGCTGGCATTTGCAAAGCAAAAATTGGAAGAAACAGTTGTATTGAAAAAGTTGGCCTTGCAGAAAAACGTACAGGATGTTGATAAAAAGTTGAAGGAGAATATCCTTGCGGTTAAAAACAGAAAAACATCCGCCATTATTCATGATAAAAAGGTAAAGGAGAGAGTTGCCAATATTAAAGAAGGAGATACACATAGGAAATGTGCTTTTGCAGTTCGCAGGAGAGTTCAGCATGAAACGCTGAATCTGCCTTTATTTCCTACCACTACTATTGGCTCATTCCCTCAAACTAAAGAAGTAAGAAGCTGGCGTTTGCAATTGAAAAAAGGCACTATCAGTCCTGAACAGTACAATAATCTTATAAAAAAAGAAATCGAACGGACGATCCGCTGGCAGGAGGATATAGGAATGGATGTGTTGGTACATGGTGAGTTTGAGCGAAATGATATGGTGGAGTATTTCGGAGAACAACTGGCCGGCATCACTTTTACTAAAAACGGCTGGGTGCAGAGTTACGGCAGCCGCTGCGTGAAGCCGCCCATCATTTACGGGGATGTTTACCGCCCGGCGCCCATGACAGTAGAATGGATATCCTTCACGCAATCGCTGACTAATAAAATAGTGAAAGGAATGCTGACAGGCCCGGTAACGATGCTGGAATGGTCTTTTGTCCGCAATGATCAACCTCGTGCAGACACTTGTATTCAAATAGCGTTGGCAATCAGGGATGAAGTGCTGGATTTGGAAAAAGCGGGTATAAAAATCATTCAAATTGATGAACCTGCCATTCGCGAAGGATTGCCATTACGCAAAGCAGACTGGAAGAATTATCTGAACTGGGCTGTTCGTGCTTTTAAAGTAACGTCAGGCGGAGTAAAAGACGAAACACAGATACATACGCATATTTGTTATTCGGAATTCAATGATATTATTGATTCAATTGCAGCCATGGATGCTGATGTCATCACCATTGAATGCTCCCGTTCCCAGATGGAATTGCTGGATGCTTTTGTAAACTTTAAATATCCCAATGAAATAGGCCCCGGCGTGTATGATATTCATTCTCCGAGAGTGCCTGCTAAATCCGAAATGATTTTCTTGTTAAATAAAGCGAAGTCGGTGATACCAAAGGAACAAATTTGGGTAAACCCTGATTGTGGATTAAAGACGAGAAAATGGGAAGAGACGGAAAAAGCATTGGTGGAAATGGTAGAAGCTGCAAAAGAAATGAGAAATGATAGCAGAGCATGAAAAATATATGCGCCGGTGTCTGGAATTGGCAGCATCAGCAAAAGAGAATGGCAAGATTGCTGTGGGTTCCATCATTGTAAAAGACAGAAAAGTAATAGCTGCTGGTATGGAAGGGGCGGAAGATTTACCCGATATCTTGTCGCATGCGGAAGTAATTGCCATCATTAATGCTATCAAATATACAGGCTCAGAAGATTTAAGTAACTGTACTTTATACTCTACAGTAGAGCCTTGCTTTATGTGTTCCTATCTGATTAGAAAAACAAAAGTAAAAAAGGTGGTTTTCGGCGCTCAATCAATAAATACCGGTGGCATAAGCTCTGCTTTCCCCTTTTTGCGTTCAGATAATATTTCATGCTGGCCACCGGCGCCACAAATCATTGAAGGAATATTAAGAGAGGACTGTGAGAAGATGTTACAGAAATAAAATGTATAAATAAATTAATCCAATGAGAATAAATGGTTATAAAACGTTGCCTGATGGTTACAGCGCCATGAGGCAACTGCAGAATGCAGTGGACAAAAGTTCACTTGATCCAAAATTACAAGAGCTTATTAAGCTCAGATCTTCCCAAATAAACGGGTGTGCTTATTGTTTGGATATGCATTCGAAAGATGCGGTAGCAATCGGGGAAAACCCGCAAAGGATCTATGTATTGGATGCATGGCGTGAAGCTCCTTTTTACAGCGATAAAGAAAAAGCAGCCCTTGCATGGTGTGAAGCATTGACGCTCATTTCTGAAACAGGGGCGCCGGATAATGTTTATGAAGAGCTTCATAAATATTTTAACGAAAAAGAAATAATGGAATTGACATTTGCTATCATCACCATCAATAGCTGGAACCGGTTGGCCATTGGATTGAGGCAGGATGTGGGAGATTACGTTTCTCATAGAAAACCTTAATACTATGCCTGTACACCATTCATTTATCTTTTTTGATAAATACATTTCCTGCTCACGTAAATCTTATCGCGTAATACTTTGTTATTTTGCAGAAGAGCAATATTAAACAAGGATGAATACGATGATGACCGATGAGCAACTTGATAACCTTTTAGCTAAAGATGAAAAGCCACCGGTGTGGATACTTTATGGCACCCATACCGGCAACAGCGAACAATTGGCGAAGGATACTGCGGAAGAGTTTAGCAAGAAAGGAGTGAATGCCCACATTTCTAATATGGAGGATTTTGATACGAATCTGCTTTCAGACATCAGGCGATTGCTTATTATTGTCAGTACAGATGGAGAAGGTGAACCGCCTTTGATGGCTGAGGATCTGCTTGAATATCTTCAAAGTGAAAAAGCACCTGATTTATCTGGTTTATCTTATAGCATCTTAGCATTGGGCGACACCACCTATTTCGATTTCTGCCAGGCAGGCAAAGATTTTGACTCCGCTCTTGAAAAATTGGGCGCTAAAAGAATATTGAACAGGATGGATTGTGATGTTGATTTTGAAGAAAATTATAAGGAATGGATAGATACTTTGCTGAAAATGGAAACTTGCTGAAAAAGTTTCTATAATTTCTAATCCTAAACTACCTTTGCAGAAAATTTTTTATACATGATCCCGGCAAAACAGCTTACCAGCTATCCCAAAGAAAAAATCAAGATACTTTTACTCGAAAATATTCATGAAGATGCCGTAGAAGCGTTTAAAGCGGCAGGTTATCCAAATGTAAAGCTGCTCTCCAAAGCTTTACCCGAAGAGGAATTGATAAAAGAAATACAACACACTCATCTTATTGGCATCCGTTCAAAAACCAAAATCACTCAAAAAGTATTGACAGCGGCGGATAAATTACAAGCCATTGGCTGCTTTTGTATCGGAACAAATCAAGTGGATCTGAGGTCGGCTACCGAATCAGGCGTAGCGGTTTTTAATGCACCCTATTCCAATACCAGATCTGTGGCGGAGCTTATCATTTCTCTTTCTGTTATGCTGATCAGGAGAATCCCTGACAAGAATATGGCGGCACACCAGGGTATCTGGATGAAGGAATCCAAAGGAAGCCACGAATTGAGAGGTAAAACACTCGGTATTATAGGCTATGGCAATATAGGTAGTCAGGTGAGTGTGCTGGCGGAGGCGCTGGGTATGCACGTCATTTATTATGACATTGAAACCAAGCTCCCATTGGGAAATGCAGAGCAAAAAGCTTCCCTTGAAGATCTGATGGCAGGATCGGATATTATTACACTTCATGTGCCTGCTTCTGCATCTACAAAAGGAATGATTACAAAGGATGTGATTGCTCAGGCTAAAAGAGGCGCTATTTTGCTGAATTATGCCAGGGGAAATGTTGTGGATCTGGAGGCTTTGCGAGATGCCTTACTGGAAGAACGCCTTTCCGGAGCCGCCATAGATGTATTTCCGTGGGAGCCCGAAAAGAACGGAGATGCTTTCAAATCTCCTTTGCAACAACTGCCTAATGTGATCCTGACGCCACATATTGGAGGCTCAACAGAAGAAGCGCAATTCAACATTGGCATTGATGTCAGCACCAAGCTGCTGCGTTATCTGGAAAGTGGCTCCAGCTTTGGTTCCCATACCGTTCCCGATCTGAATATACCGGTGCAGGATCATACGCACCGCCTTTTACATATTCATAAAAATGTTCCCGGAGTATTATCAGAGATAAACACTGCCTTGTCCAACAAGCACATCAATATTCTGGGGCAATATCTGAAGACAAATGATCAGATTGGTTATGTGGTTTTGGATGTAAATGCAAAAATGTCCAAACAGGCATTTCATCTCCTAAATCATGTAAAATACACGATTAAAACCCGGTTACTTTACTGATATGACAAAAAAGTAACAGAAATAGTTAATATTCTATCATAAAATCCCGTAATTTCTAAATACTTTTATCCCCTCAAATTACGGAGGAAATTCATGTTTAGCTTACAAGGAAAAAATGCGGTGATTACCGGCGCCGGCAGCGGCATCGGGCAGGCTATTGCTCATACTTTTGCCGAGAATGGCGCTGAAGTACGAATTCTGGAATTAAGAAAAGAAGCGGCGGAAGAAACACTTACCCAAATTCGGTCTAAAGGAGGAAAGGCCAAAATATTTGCCGGCAACGTTTCCAATCAAAAAGAGATGATGGACCTCATGCAACAGATGATTGAGGAAGACGGGAAAATTGATATATTGGTTAATTGTGCAGGGATTGCCCATGTGGGAAAATTAGATCAAACTACCGAAGAAGATTTTGACCGTATATATAATGTGAATGTGAAAGGTATTTACAATTGCATGTATGCTGTCATCGGACAAATGCTGAAACAGCATCATGGCATTATTCTGAATATGGCATCGGTAGCTTCTTCCGTTGGCATTGTGGATCGTTTTGCCTATTCTATGAGCAAAGGAGCGGTTTTGACCATGACTTTATCAGTTGCCAAGGATTATATTGATAAAAATATTCGTTGTAATTGTATTTCCCCTGCCCGGGTGCATACGCCTTTTGTGGACGGTTTTTTAGCCAAAAATTATCCGGGTAAAGAAAAGGAAATGTTTGATAAACTATCCAAAACACAACCTATCGGCAGGATGGCGGAGCCGAAGGAAGTAGCAGCCGTGGCGCTGTTCCTCTGCTCGGATGAAGCCGGATTTATTACCGGCTGCGATTATCCCGTGGATGGTGGTTTTATTAAGTTAAATAATTAGCGGATCATTTTATGCTTTTGAGAAGCGTTTGTCTTATATCGGTTTTATGTATGGTTTGTTGTTTGGCAGCCTGCAATCAGACTAATTCCTCTCATAAAAAGGAAAAGAAAGAAAAATCTGTTATTCCTAATGAACAAAATATTAAAAAACATAAAGCAACATCTATAGATACTACAAAGCCTGTGGCAACCTTTGAAGCAAACATGCAGGATCAATTGGACAATAATGATTTTATGGTAAAAGTTTTTCCTACCACTGAAGATGATAAATTTAAAATGGACATTCAATACGGTGGAAATACGGCAAGCGATGCATTGAAGATGCTGCCTCCGGAATATTATAAAAAAATTGTGTTGACAAAAGGTAATAATAGCGATGAATGTATAGTAGGTTTTATAGATAACGATGGTAATTTTAATAAAATGAAGTTGATAACCGGTTCTGGAACGAGCATTAGCATAAAGACATTAAAGGCTTATTATTTATCCACAAAATAAAATAAAATGAAGTTAGCAAGATTAAGAAAAGGAAACACTATTTTGCCTGTTATCGTTACAGACAAAGGGAATTTTGATATTAGCGATTTTGGAGAAGATTTTGACCCGCAGTTTTTTAATGCAGACGGCATCCATAAATTGAATAGCTGGTGGGCTGAACACAAGGATTCCTGTCCTCAGGTAAAGGAGGAATTATCTTATGCCCCCCCTGTTAAAAGTCCTTCTAAGATAATTTGTATCGGATTGAATTATGCAGATCATGCCAGAGAGACGAATGCTAAAATTCCCGAAGAACCTATCTTGTTTTTTAAATCAACCACCTCGCTTTGTGGGCCAAATGACGATGTGATCATTCCTATGAATAGTAAAAAAACCGATTGGGAAGTGGAATTGGCTGTGGTGATCGGAAAGAGAGCCTCTTATGTGAAGGAAGCTAATGCAATGGATTATGTGGCCGGTTACTGCCTGCATAACGATTACAGCGAGCGTGCATTTCAGATAGAAAGGGGGGGGCAATGGGTAAAAGGTAAAAGCTGCGATACCTTTGCTCCACTGGGTCCCTGGCTGGTAACGAAAGATGAAATTAAAGATATTGATAATTTACGCCTTTGGCTGACTGTAAATGGTAAAACCATGCAGGATGGCAATACGTCCAACCTTATTTTTAAAATCCCATTCCTGATAAGTTATATCAGTCAGTTTATGACGATGCTTCCGGGGGATATAATTTCTACCGGGACACCTGCAGGCGTGGGCTTAGGCATGCATCCGCAAGTATTTCTGAAAGAAGGCGATGTAGTGGAATTGGGCATTGAAGGATTAGGAAAAAGCAGGCAGGAACTGAAGGGATTTCAGGGGTAATGGTTATTGACTATTGATTATTGATTATTGAACATTGAGAATTGAACATTGATTATTGATTATTGACTATTGACTATTGACTATTGACTATTGACTATTAAACATTGAGAATTGAGAATTCAATGTCATTTAGTTAACGGTTTTATCACCCTGAGCGTAGTCTAGGCTTGCCTGCCCGGCAGGCAGGGGTGTCATCAGTATCGCCGTGGTTCGACTTCGCTCACCATGACAATTTCGTTTCCTATTCTTAACTAAACGACATTGATTGAGAATTGAATATTAAACACAAACACCAAAGTTTTTATGGCTGTAATAAAACGATATTGTCTGGCGTGTGATCTGAAAAGTGACCCGCAATTAATTCAGGAATATGAAGCACATCACCGTGCTGTCTGGCCGGAAATTAAAAAAAGTATTTTAAGTGCAGGTATAGAGAACATGGAGATTTATCGCGTTTCCAATCGCTTATTTATGATTATGGAAGTAAACGAAACATTCTCTTTTGAGAAAAAAGCAGCTATGGATGAGGCTAATCCCAAAGTGCAGGAATGGGAAAACCTTATGTGGAAGTATCAGCAGAAATTACCCTTTGCAAAAGAAGGGGAAAAGTGGTTGATGATGGAAAAGATATTTTCATTAGGGGATCATTAAACTACACCACATAGTTATATAGTACTGACCTGCCTTTGCCGGCAGGCAGGTAGAAAAGCAAATAGATTATTATGCTTTGAGGATTCGACCTTTGAGGTAAAAAGACGAATAACCATAAAACTTTGGATGGAAAACGATACGAATAATATAACAAGAATAGATTCACATCAACATTTCTGGAATTATAATCCTATTCGTGATGCATGGATTACAGATGAAATGCGCACTATCCGAACTAATTTCACTCCTTATGATCTTTTACGGGAACTGAAGGAAAACGGAATGGATGGCAGCGTGGCAGTTCAGGCAGATACTTCTGAGGATGAAACGTCCTTTCTGATAGATATTGCGGAAAGGCACGATTTTGTTAAAGGCGTTGTGGGCTGG
>SCQV01000445.1 GCA_004299085.1 Chitinophagaceae bacterium
ATCCAATCATATTTTCCGTAAACGCTTCATTATCGCAAATTTTTTAACGTCATTTTTCTAAGGTCGTTTAGGCAAAGCCCTGTATTCATTAAGCCACGAGAGCTAAATACATAATTCAATATAATTTTATACCTGAGCAGGTAAACGTATGTTGAAGAACCTCATTATTCTCACTCCTTTATCATCTCCAAAAACTCTTTTTCACTCAGTATTTTTACGGCATTAATTTTCTTCGCCTTCTCCAATTTTGAACCGGCTTCTTCGCCTGCCACTAAATAACTCAATTTGCTGCTTACACCGCTTACTATCTTCCCGCCCTTTGATTCTACAAGCGCTTCCGCATCGCCGCGTTTCATGGTAGATAAAGTTCCCGTAAAAAGAAAAGTCAGCCCATTCAATTCACCTGATCCGGTTTTCTGTCCGGAAATATTTTCTGTATTTACGCCAAGCCGCTTCAACTCATGCAACATTTTAATGTTATCTTCATTGCTGAAAAACTGTATGATGGCGCCGGCTACTTTAGGCCCGATATCTTCGAGCGCCATGAAGCTTTCTTCATTCATTCCTTTCATCGCCATCAACTCATGAACAGATTTGGCTAATGTTTTTGCCGTTGTTTCACCAACGAAACGAATACCCAATGCGTAAATAAGCCTGTGCAGCGGCTGATGCTTTGAGTTCTCAATAGCAGTTTTTAAATTCTCAATAGATTTTTTACCAAAGCCGTCAAGCTCTCTTATTTTTTCAAAGTCCAGTTGATAAATACCGGGAATATCTTTTAATAATTTAAGCTCATAAAAACGCTTTACATTGGCTTCACCGAGATTACGGATATCCATGGCATCTTTACTTCCGAAATGAATCAGGCGTTCCACTACCTGTGCTTCGCAATTAATATTGACACAACGCCAGGCGCTTTCGCCGGTTTCTTTTACGAGCTTATCACTACATACCGGGCATTTCTCTGGAAAAATAATCATCTTTTCTGTACCGTCACGCAAATCAGTCAATGGCTTCACTATATAAGGAATGACATCACCGGCACGTTCTACAATAACGGTATCACCCACACGTAAGTCTTTTTCACGAACCACATCTTCATTAAACATAGACACGGAAGAAACGGTTACACCACTCAACGGAACAGGATCAATCTTTGCCACCGGCGTAATAGTTCCGGTGCGGCCCACCTGGAATTCCACTCTCCTTAGCATGCTGGTTGCCTGCCGCGCCTTAAACTTAAAAGCCATTGCCCATCTCGGATGATGTGTCGTCATGCCCATTTTATCCTGCAAAGCATATTCATTTACCTTTACTACCAGGCCGTCAATTTCATAGGGCAGCTCATCACGCTTTTCTTCAAAATCTTTACAATAAGCTATCACTTCATCAATTCCTTTTACTACTTTCATAATATTCACCGGTGTGCGGAATCCCAATTGTGACAAAGCCTTTAGTGTCCCGTAATGTGTTTTCAGTGCTTCGGGTTCAATTTTCCCTTCCTGTAAATCCAGGTAGCTCGTATGATATAAAAATGCTTCCAGTCCTCTTTTACCTACTTCCTGGGGATCTATCATTCGAAGCGATCCGGATGCTGCATTACGTGGATTGGCTAATGGCGGAAGGTTTTCAGCCAGCCGCTGATCATTGAACTGCTTGAATTTATTTTTATTGATCAGCACTTCACCGCGTATTTCAATCTGGTGGACACCCAGCATTGAAAACTTCGCAGATAATGGAACAGATTTAATCTGTTTGATATTCATAGTAATATCTTCTCCCTGAATACCATCACCACGTGTGGCGCCCCTTGTCAGTATATCGTTTTCATAAATCAGGGAAATACCTGCCCCGTCAAATTTAGGCTCTATACAATATTCAATATGATGAACATCTGCAAACTCCCGGCAACGGCGGTCCCATTCGCGCAGATCTTCAGCATTGTATGAATTGTCCAGACTTAGCATCGGAACCAAATGATCCACTGTCGGAAATTCCTTAGTCAGTCCTTTGGCAATACGCTGCGTGGGAGAATCAGGTGTAATAAGCGCCGGGTTTTCTTTCTCCAATACTTTCAGCCAGGCAAACAATTGATCATATTCCTGATCTGCCAGCACCGGTTCATCTTTTACATAATAACGCCAGTCGCTGTAATTGATGACATCGCGAAGATCGTTTACGATATTTCGCGGATCCTCCCGCTCCTGATTCCGGAGGGCTTTTAATAAAATCCTGCTTTTATCATTGAGCTTTAGCTCCGTTTCTTTGTTGTACATATTATTTCAAAGATACAGTATAAAATATTGAGTTTAACATATGGGCATATCGAAAAACCACCTATAGATTCGTGGAAATCCGTGCCATTCGTGGCTAAAAAAGACTAAAAACGAGGTTTTGAGAGATGCCCATATATCATTGCAGATATTGCCCTTTCTTCTTCTTGTGAAAATCTAATGATTATCCGCTATAATGCAGGAACCTATATGATAGCTCTCGTTTGGCCCAATATCGAATATCCAACACCGATTTCCGATTTTAGAAGTACTGCCCCTACTTCAATATTCATCATTCCTTGTTCAATGTTCATTATTCAAAAGATGTTCCTGTACT
>SCQV01000446.1 GCA_004299085.1 Chitinophagaceae bacterium
CTGGTAATTTAGGATTTATGATTTTAGAAGATAAACAATAGGTATGACTAAATCCGAACTTGAAAAAAGACTCATACTCTTTGCTGTCATGGTCATAGAGATTGTCAACGATTTACCCAACACGAAAGCGGGAAACCATTTAGGAAGTCAGTTAGTTAGATCCGGTACCTCACCTGCGTTAAACTATGGAGAAGCACAAA
Source organism: Chitinophagaceae bacterium (assembly GCA_004299085.1). Lineage (GTDB taxonomy): Bacteria > Bacteroidota > Bacteroidia > Chitinophagales > Chitinophagaceae > FW021-bin31. The sequence continues at coordinate 201 of SCQV01000446.1, forward strand.
GTGGAGAGTCAAAACGAGATTTTGTGCATAAAATCAAAATTGTTTTGAAAGAATTAAGAGAGACATTAGTATGCTTGAAAATTATTGAAGAGGCATCTCTTTATCCATCAAAAGACAAGCTCCAGTCAGTGATCAAAGAAAATGATGAGCTGGTTTCGATATTTGTAAAAAGTTCGGAAACTGCTGAAAAGAATCTGAGATTAGCGGGAGGATAAATAGTGCGATGTAAGATTGCAGATTAACGATTTCTGATTTTAGAAGATTGGATGATCAAAGATCATCAATCGTAAATCATCAATTGTAAATGGAAAGGATGTAAGATTGCAGATTTCTGATTTTAGAAGATTGGATGATCAAAGATCATCAATCGTAAATCATCAATCGTAAATGGAGCGGATGTAAGATTGCAGATTTTTGATTTGGGAAGATTGGATGATCAAAGATCATCAATCGTAAATCATCAATCGTAAATGGAAAGGATGTAAGATTGGGGATTGTTAAAGAGTGAATGATGAGTCCACTCAGAAAAGTAAAAAACTGCCACGGCGCGAAGAAAGCACAAAGTGGAATTACTTGCCTTACAAGTCTTTGTGAGACTTAGTGACTTCGTGTCTTGGTGGCAAAAGGAATGAAACTTATCTTTTCATAGTGGATTCAACCTTGAATCCTTCAATATGTAATATCTATAAGGATAGAAACCATATAAACAATTATGAAACTTCATATTTCTCAAACCATGGATTCATTAAGCCATGACATAGCAGAATGGCTTGTTGCTGATATACAAAAGACTTTGGATAAACAAGACCGTTACACCATTTCATTATCCGGTGGCAATACGCCTAAAGGATTATATACTTTATTGGCTGAAGCTCCTTATCGTGACCAAATTGACTGGGGGAAAATTCATATTTTCTTCGGAGATGAACGCTACGTTCCGTTTGATGATGATCGTAATAATGGTAAGATGGCTTATGAAACGTTGCTTCGCCATGTCCCCATCCCTGAAAATCAAATCCATTATTTCAATACCACTTTTTCACCTGAAGAATCCGCCGGAGAATACAGTAAAATATTACACAACTATTTTGATAGCAAACCGCATACTTTCGACCTGGTATTATTGGGTATGGGTGATGATGGCCATACACTTTCTCTGTTTCCGGGTACGGCGGTCATTCATGAGAATAAAAAATGGGTAACGGCTTATTTTGTAGAAAAGCTGAATATGTACCGTATTACACTCACTGTGCCCGTGGTAGTTCAATCAAACGCTGTGGCATTCCTGGCAGCAGGAGACAAAAAGGCGGTTACTTTAAAAGAAGTCATTGAGGGCGGTTATAATCCCGATAAATATCCTTCTCAAATCATCAAACCATTAAATAATAACCTGCATTGGTTCATTGATAAAGCGGCTGCGGCCCAGTTGGAAACTACTAACAAATAAAAGGGTTGTGAATATCCTTTGGGTATGACCTGATTCGTAGTATTTTTGCAGGTTTTAAAGATAATGCCATCTTGAAATGTAAGTTTTGTGCATATTGCCACTAAGTCACAAGGGCACCCGGTTTCACAAAGGTACGTAGTGTAGCCCATTATAATTAATACGCTCTTCGTGACTTAGGGACTTTGTGGCATTTTAGTAGCTTTTCAGAATGAACTCTAAGAAATAATTAACGATTATGCTGGATAAGTTGGAAGCCATCAAAGCGCGCTTCGATACTGTAGGTATTTCTCTCACCAATCCTGACGTGGTCAGTGATAATGCAAAATTCAGCGCCCTGAGCAAAGAATACCGTGAGCTGGAGAAAATCGTACAGGTGTATGAGCAATACAAAAAAGTACTGGATGATATTGCATTTAACCGGGAAGCCCTGGAGGATGATGATGAAGAAATGCGCCAGATGGCCAAATCGGAAACGGAGGAACTGGAAAATAAAAAAGAATTGTTGGAAAGTCAGATCCGGCAGCTATTAGTTCCAAAAGACCCGCAGGATGATAAGAACATTATTCTTGAAATACGCGCCGGGACAGGAGGCGATGAAGCGGCTATCTTTGCCGGAGACCTGCTGCGGATGTATGCCCGTTATTTTGAAGACAGAAAATGGAAAGCCAATATACTGAATGAAAATCCTGGGCAGGTGGGTGGATATAAAGAGGCGATCTTAGAGGTTTCCGGTGATAACGTATATGGAACCATGAAATTTGAATCGGGTGTGCACCGGGTACAAAGAGTCCCTGACACAGAAGCATCCGGCAGAATACACACTTCCGCAGCTACCGTTGCCGTGCTTCCCGAACCGGAAGAAGTGGATGTGCAGGTGAATGAACGGGATGTGAAAATGGAAACGGCACGCAGTGGCGGCGCAGGTGGACAGAATGTCAATAAAGTAGAGACGAAAGTGCGTCTAACTCACATTCCAACCGGATTAGTAGTAGAATGTCAGACGGAGCGAAATCAGCTTGGCAACCGGGAAAAAGCGATGAAAATGTTACGTACGCGCTTATATGAGGATGCCGTTCGCAAGCATGAGGAAGAAATTGCCCGCCAACGGAAAAGTATGGTTTCTTCCGGCGATCGATCTGCTAAAATACGCACTTATAACTATCCACAGGGACGCATTACGGACCATCGCATTGGATTGACTATTTACAATTTAGATGCTTTTATGAATGGAGATATTCAGGAGATGCTGGATGCACTGCAATTCGCAGAAAATGCGGAGAAAATGAAAACGGCCTCCTAGAAATTGTTTCCCACTCCGAAAGGAGTCCTTTGGACAAAGGCACCAGGTTCACACAGACTTTTTTGAGATCTCAAGGCTTTGCAGGATAACTTTTATTATTATGACCGTATTTGTTTACCACAAGGCCATTGATCTTTTAGTGCTCTTTGCAGGATAATTTCTATCACCATTTCTGGTGCTATTTCCCACTGAGACACAAAGCTTACAAAGTGTTTCTTGCTGTTCTTTGTGGCTTTGCGGGATAAAGAATAAGTTAGCTTTATATAAATGGGGTATTAAACCCAAATTTTGCGGTAGCAAAATTTCTGCGAAGCAGTGACGAAAAAATGGCTTTTTTGCCATTTTTTGTCAGGTCTGACGACTCTGACGAGTATCAGACTCCGTAAGAGGTTAACCGCCGACGTTTCAGTCGG
>SCQV01000447.1 GCA_004299085.1 Chitinophagaceae bacterium
GAGCATTATTTTCCGTAGCGTAATTGAGCAAATTTTAGTCATTTTTCGTCAGTCTTGAATTTTCTTTGCTTCTTTCTTTGTTTTAAGACAAAGAAAGAAGACTTTAAAACCTGGGTAACGAGCTTTAAATACCTAATTCTAATCATTAATAAAAACAATATAGCGTCATGTCAAAAATGTTTTATATCGTTTCCCACTCCGAAAGGAGTCCTTTGGACTAAGCCGCAAAGGGCGGTAATTCGTAATTTTGGTGGCTTTGTGTGGTATATTTTTCCCGTTCATGACTCTTTTAAAACGGCGGTGCTTCCGGCAGGTTCTCATCGTCCTCGAAATCCATATTATTCAATTTGGAGCCTTTTTCTACATATAAATGAGGACCACTGTCATTTCCCGGAGTATAACCTCCGCCCGGATTCCCACCCTGCAAATAATCGGTTCCGCTGTCAATTTCTTCAAACTTTTGTATATCCAATTTTGCATGGAAATTAATCAAATCAAGCTTACCATTACGATGCTTGGCGATGCGCAGTTGTGTTAATCCTTTAATGGATTCTCCTTCCGCATTGGCTGTTTGATCATAATATTCAGGCCGGTAAAGGAACATGACCATATCGGCATCCTGCTCAATGGCACCCGATTCACGCAAGTCACTCAATTGAGGCATTTTATTCCCGTCACGGCGCCTTTCTACTTCACGACTTAACTGGGAAAGCGCTATCACCGGTATTTCCAGCTCTTTGGCAAGCGCTTTCAAATCCCTCGATATTTTGCTGATTTCCTGTTCACGGTTTACGCCTCTGTCATTTTGCCCGGACATAAGTTGCAGGTAATCTATCAGCACAATACCCAGATTATTTTTATGCTTCAGCCTTCTGCATTTAGCACGAAGCTCAAACATATTCAATGCCGGGGTATCATCAATAAATAATTTTACACCCGAAAGGGGAATAACGCCTTGTTTATCTAATTGCTGCATCTCATGTTCCTCTATTTTTCCAGAGGAGATATGGTCGAGTGAAACCTCTGATTTCGTAGAAAGCAAACGTTGTACAATCTGACCTGCGGACATTTCCAAAGAAAAGATGGCGGCAGCAGTGGGTTTTATCGGACTCGAGGCTGCATTCAGCGCCAGGTTGAGTGCAAAGGCAGTTTTACCGACTGAAGGCCTGGCGGCAATAATGATGAGGTCTGTACTTTGCCACCCATGCGTAACAGAATCCAGATGATGGAAACCAGAGGGTACACCATTTACGTCTTCTTTGTTGGTTCTTAATTCCTCAATTCGTTCAATAGTTTGTTTGAGAATATCATTGATGCTGGAATAATTTTTACGCAGATGAGTATCCGTGATTTCATACAAACGCTTTTCTGCAGTATCCATCAGGTCGAATACATCGGTGGCATCTTCATAAGCTTCGCTGATAATTTCTCCGGAAATGCGAATCATCTCGCGCTGAATAAATTTCTGAAGTACAATGCGGGAATGAGCTTCCAGGTTGGCCGTAGAAGCCACCATGTTGGTCAGCCTGGTAATAAAATAAGGCCCGCCCACCAATTCCAAATCACCCATACTTTTTAATTCTTCCACTACGGTTAATAAATCAATGGGCATGGATTTGTCGGAGAGCGATTTCATGGCATGAAATATCTTCTGATGCGCTTCCACATAAAAACATTCGGGGTGTAATATTTCCACCACCGTATCAAAAGCGCCTTTTTCCAGCATGATGGCTCCGAGCACGGCTTCTTCCAGATCTTTTGCCTGAGGAGGAATTTTGCCATAAACTAAGGTAGAGATGTCGGGATTTTTTCTTCTTACATTCCGGTCTTTTTTGAGGTTACTGAGTTCCATTTGGTTTTTGCAGGTTAGTATCTTGAATAATTTAATGTCGGGTGAACAAGAGCGAATGTAGCCTTAATTTTTTATAGGTTGTTTACTTTTTTTTGACAAAATTTGTTCCCCCTGCTTTCACAGCTTATGCACATCATTTTGCCTTTATTCTTATGCTGAAATACCATTTATTCACATAAACGATTAAAAATGCCGTTTGTTTTTTAACTTATCCACATTTTGTGTGTGAAAATATTTCAACTGGCGGAAGATGAAATAATCAATGGATTTTATATATAAGATTTGGTAAATTTGTCGCCCGATTAAGGCCGTTTCTGGCATCATTTTTTAAATAGAAATAATGAAGATTTCTTACATTTGGTTGTGCGAATTATTACCGGTAAAACCCGAAGCGGAAGAATTGTCTGTTATACTGACTTCTATCGGATTAGAAGTGGAAAGCCTGGAAAAATATGAAGAGGTGAGGGGGAACCTGGAAGGATTGGTGATTGGAGAAGTGTTGGAAGTAAAACCGCATCCGAATGCAGATAAGCTGAAAATTACCAAAGTGAATACCGGCGGCAATGAACCGCTGAATATCGTGTGTGGCGCTCCGAATGTGGCAGCAGGACAAAAGGTGGTGGTGGCTACTATCGGTACCGTCATTTATCCGGTGGGAAAAGAACCCATGACAATGAAAGCGGCCCGCATCCGGGGCGAAGAAAGTCAGGGGATGATATGTGCGGAGGATGAAATCGGATTGGGGGAAAGCCATGCCGGCATTATGGTGCTTAATCATGGCGCGGAACCGGGAATGACAGCCAAAGAATATTTCCGGCCCGCTGAAGACTGGATTTATGAAATCGGATTAACGCCTAACCGTATGGACGCCATGAGCCATCTGGGCGTAGCTAAAGACGTTTGCGCCTGGCTGAGTAATCATCAGGGAGAAACCGTCAGACCGGTTATTCAGTCTGTGGAAAATTTTAAATCGGACAATCAACAATTGACTTTTTCTGTTCAGGTGGAAAATGTAAAAGATTGTCCGAGGTATGCAGGCATTTCTTTGAGTAATATAAAGGTGGCGGAATCCCCCGTATGGCTGAAACATAAGCTGAAAGCCATTGGCGTGCGGCCTGTCAACAATGTAGTGGATATTACCAATTATATATTGAATGAATGCGGGCAACCCCTGCATGCTTTTGATGGAGATAAGATTGCCGGTAAGAAAGTGATTGTAAAAAATCTTCCGGGCGGCACTCCTTTCGTTACGCTGGATGGCAAAGAGAGAAAATTAGATGCGCAGGATTTGATGATTTGCGATGAAAACGGGGGTATGTGTCTCGCCGGTGTTTTTGGCGGATTGCATTCAGGCGTAACAGATAAAACAACTCATCTGTTTTTGGAAAGCGCCTGCTTTAATGCAATCACTATTCGCCGTACTTCTTTCCGTCATGATTTGAGAACCGATGCCGCCATGCGTTTCGAAAAAGGTGCGGACATTTCCGGCGTTATTTATGCGCTGAAACGTGCGGCAGAGTTAATAAAAACATTATGTGGCGCCACCATCAGCTCCGGGATTACGGATGTTTACCCGAATCCCGCGCCTAAAAAGGAAGTGATATTAAGCTTTGAATATTTGAAACGCCTGAGCGGAAAAGAATATCAGCCGCGAAAAGTGAAATCTATTCTTACTGCGTTAGGATTTGAGATATTGAAGGCGGATGACCAAGATCTCAATGTGGCTGTACCTTACAGTAAGCCTGATATTTCTCTTCCTGCCGACATTGTAGAAGAAATAATGCGCATTGATGGGTATGATAACGTGAAAATTCCTACTCATATCCGCATGTCGCCGGCGTTGTCTGAAAAGCCGGATAAAGAAACCGTTCGTGAAAAAATTGCCGGTTATCTGACTTCGAATGGTTTTTATGAAATATTTACTAATTCCATTACCAATAGTCAGTACTACGATAAAGAGCAACCGCTGATAAGGCTGATAAATAATCTGAGTATGGAATTGGATATAATGCGGCCGTCCATGTTGCAAACCGGACTGGAAGCTATCGCGTATAACCTTCACCGTAAACAAGCGGATATTCTTTTCTTTGAATTTGGGAAAACCTATTTACCCAAAGAAAATCAGTATGAGGAAAGTGAAAAATTAGCGTTGTATGTGAGCGGGAATAAAATGCCGGAAAGCTGGCAAAATAAAACTATGCCCAATGACAGTTATTTTGTGAAAGGACATGTGCAAAATATTTTTTCCTTGTTAGGATTTTCAAAAATTGAATTCGCAAACGCCCGGCATGCAGATTTGAAAGATGCACAAAGCATTTTATTAAAAGATAAAAATGCAGGTGTTTTTGGGAATGTAAATCCTAAAATTTTAGAGCAATTCAGTATTAAACAGCCGGTCTTTTATGCAGAAATGGATTGGAAATCTTTAGTGAAACAAAACGGTAAGACAAAAATTACTTATCGGGAAATACCCCGTTATCCATCGGTCCGCAGAGATTTGGCATTAATTTTGGATAAAAATGTTTCGTTCGCTTCTGTGGAAAAAGTCGCTTATGACATAAAGTCAAATATCCTGAAGTCCGTTAATCTGTTCGATGTTTTTGAAAGTGAAAAAGTGGGGGCCGGAAAGAAGTCGTATGCCGTAAGCTTTACTTTTCAGCATCCGGAAAAGACTTTGACAGACAAAGAGGTGGACAAATCAATGCAGAAGCTGATTTTTGCCTTTGAAAAAGAATTACAGGCGGGAATCAGAAAATAGTTGTAAGTTTAGTTTTTAAATAAATGGCATGGCTGAACTATCCATTTCCCGGCTGGAAGAGAAGATTCAATTGTTATTGGAGAAGATGCAGTATATACGGGAAGAAAATAAAAAGCTTCAGGAAAATATTCAGCAGCAACGGGTACAGCTTCAGCAGGAGGAGACGCATGCGCGGGATATGGAACATCAGATTGCTTTATTGAAAATTGCCAATGCACAGGGAACTAATGGTGAACAGCCTGTGGAAATAAAAAGGGCATTGAAAGGCGCTATCAATAAGTATATTCATGAAATTGATACTTGCATTGCGCGGCTGAATGAATAAGCGTACTTCGTAAATCATAAATCATAAATCAAAAATCGTAAATCAGCAATCGTAAATCAGCAATCGTAAATCAAAAATCGCAAATCGCAAATCATAAATCAACAATCGTCAATCATAAATCATAAATCATAAATCATAAATCGTCAATCATAAATCAAAAATCGCAAATCAATCTCGTTTAGGTAAGAGATTTTGTCACCCTGAGCGTAGTCGAAGGGTGTTGCCTACAGTGTCATGGTTCGACAGGCCCACCATGACCATTTTAAGTCACCCTGTTCAAGGAACTCCTTTGGAGAGCGAAGCCTGATGTCACCCTGTTCAAGGAACTCTTTTGGAGAGCGAAGCTTGGTGTCACCCTGAGCGTAGTCGAAGGGTGGCCAATTCACCAAACTAAACTACATTGAATAGTCAAAAATCCTACACCAATAATTAGACAATAAAATGGCATCCGAAAATCTTATACCGGTAAATTTAGTAGTAGCCGACCGCACGTACAGGCTTCGTATTCGAGCGGATGAAGAACAGGCAATCCGTCTGAAGATGAAAGAGGTGAATGAAAAAATCGTGGAATTCAAAACAGGCTTTGCCGGCAAAGACCTGCAGGATTACATTTCCATGTCATTGATATGGTATGCTACCCAATCCACCACGGCTCCCGCAGTAGAAATACCGGAAGATACGGTTCAACGGCTGGAAGAATTGGAGAAAGAGATTGATAAGGCGTTGGCTTCGTGAGGGAATGGCTAAACGAGTACAAGCCCCTCAATACGGTCAAAATGTTTTATGTTGAGGGTGTGGTTTCAGCCATTGTATCAAGTTGCCTTTTTGAAAATGTAGGGCCGCCTAATAGAAACTCTCTGAATTCAGCTCTTTTGCTGTCGGCAACTTCTTTTTCCTCCACTTCACTTTTAAGCTTTGCCCACTGCGTTGAAGTAAGCCGCTTAGCTAACTGAACAAGTTCGTTAAATTCTATATCTACTTGTAATTCCATAACAAGTCAAAAATAAGGAATTTTGTTGAAAAACAGAATCAGAATAAGGCCTTCGGGATTATATTATAATGTTTCCTCTGGTTTCAACCGGCTGATTTGGCTGATTTCTTTCGATTTCTCCTGTAACTCGTTTTCAATATCGTAATCATCCTGTAAGCCAAGCCAAAATTTGGCAGAATTTCCAAAATAAGCGCTTAGCCGTACTGCCGTATCGGCGGTTATTCTTTGGTTTCCTTTAATAATTTCGGAAAGACTGGTTTTAGTTACCTTAATTTTATTTTTACTGAATTTTCAGGCATATTGAACTTATCCATAACATTTGCAATTCTATTAATACAATAGGAAGCAGATATATTTATATGAATAAAAAGTAAGTCGTCTTGTAGTTCTTTAACCTTATCCCAAACCTTCCCATCAAATGTCTTATATCGAGTTGATAAGTCAACATTGGTTTCAATTAAATCCTTTAAAGCACTCCATTTTAAAATAGTTTCTTCACGTCTAAAAAGTTCTAATTGGTTGTCAAGTATAAACCCAAAATCAAAATCAGGGTTATCTTTTAAATATTTTAGAAACTTAATAAAAACATCCTGCCAAGAGTTAACCTTGATAACATCTACTTGAATATGAAGTTCAACAGGTTTATTCCCTTCTGCCATTTCTCCTGCGTCTGAATCTAAAGGCGAAAATGAATTATTTTCAATTATTTGAGTGTTCCAATTTGCCCTTTCCTTAAATTGTTCAGGTAATGGAAAGGAGTCAAGAAACCAATTTATCATATTCGCTTGGTGTTCTTTTATGCTTTGTTCATTCCAAGTGGTTCTATTTATAACGTCTAATCTATTATTGAGAGAAGACGTCTTTAATTTTCTTTTCTTTTCATTGAATGGTTTATTTCCAATTTCGCTATTAAATTCTGTGAGGATTAGATTACCAATGTTGTGAAGATAAGTCTTTAGAATTTCATTGAAGTTTTCACCTAGTTCTACCTCCCAACTATCTTCCATTGTTTGAGGCATTATGTGCTCAATTGTGATTTTAGGATTGCGGAAGTCGACTGCCACTTTCGTGTTATGTTCTTCAATTTTACCTAAGATAAATTTTGAGTATTTTTTTAAGCCTTCATAGAAATTCATGGAAGTTAAAACAATTTGCATCTCACTGTCATTAGGTAATCTAAGCCTATAAGGCATATTGGCTAATAGTTCAAACATTGAGATACTCCCTTTTGCAATCCCTTCTATTTTCGGGCATAGAGTCACAATATTTTTATTCTCCCCCTGTGTAAGTCCTATAATTCTTCGTCTAATTAGATAAGTTCTTATTGCTTTTAATGTGGAAATTAGTATTTCATCGCTTAGATTTATTTCCTTAATGGTATATTGATGATATTCCAACAACCCTAATACGAATGGTTTAAAAGCTTCTGCTTTTATATCGTGAAAGATATTTCGAAGTAATTCTTTTAAATCCTTATCATTGATATTATTTGGGGAAATAGTCTCATTCACAACTTCGGTGGTAATCCATTTGTAGCATTTCACAAAGCGGACAATATCATTAATGAAATCGTTATGGTCTCTAAATGTATTTTCTACAAAATCTTTAAATTGTTGATATAATTCTTTGGTGTTATTGTCACTGACAACTTTTAATGAACTTTCCTTTTTATATTGTAAATAATCTCGAAAGAATTTTGATGTATTATCGTTTAGAATTTCTTCAATTTTTGGATGCCAAATCTTTTCGTATATTTCTGACTGTTTTTTGCTTTCCATATTAAGTAAAACGAAGTTCCTTACAAGGTCCGATAATGTCAGTGGTTTACCCAAGGAATTGAGTGTTTCAAATATTATTTGAGGGTCTTCACCTTTAAATGGTCTTTCATCCAGGAATATTACTGCTACATTAATTCTTTGGATTGCCATGATGTAGTGTTCAAAATTGACTTCCGGACTTAGCCTTTTCTTTTCGTTGATGAGCTTTGATAAAAGTTGATAAGCACTGCTAATTATGCCTGATGCCGGTTGAGTTTTGTTTACTAATGCTCTATATGCTTCCCAATCCTTTGTTACTTGTTTTAGTTTTATTTTGTCCTGGAAGGAAGATGTGTTATTTGTTAAATAGTTTTGTGTAATAAATCCTTGTTTAATAGAGTCCGTTTCAGAGTCTCGTAATGCAATTAAAAATATTAGAGTTGTTGTGAGTCTTTGCTGTCCATCAACGACAACCGACTTATTTGCAAAACCTGCTTGCTCTTCTTTAATTACAACCGTTCCGAAAAAGTGTTCTAATTTGTCGTGTTGCTTAGAATCTAATTCTGATTCTATAATTCTTGAAATATCACTAAAATATCTTTCAATTTCAGGTCTTCCCCAAGCATAGGCTCTTTGAAATGGTGGGATAAAAAACGATGTTGCATTTTTTGCTAAAACGTCATTAATAGAATGGCTTTCTGTTTTCATTTATTTCATTCGCTTTTTAATGGTGTGCCTTCTTAGGCAGTCTATAACTTTCAAATATACACAACTTCCTCATTTATTAAATATTTATTAAACATCTAAACCCCTCATTATAAATCTTCCCTTTCTTCTCCTATCTTTATCCCAAATATCTTTTTCATGCCTTTACTCCTTTGCATTGCAGGCATTATCCTGCTGGTTATTCTGATTCTTTGGGTTAAGTTAGATACGTTTATTTCATTTGTATTGGTGAGTATCCTGCTGGGATTAGCCAGCGGCATGACTGTATCCCAAATCACGCATTCCATGGAAAAGGGAATTGGCGATATACTCGGTTCTTTGGTCATTATCCTCGGCTTTGGCGCTATGCTGGGAAGGTTGGTGGCAGAGAGCGGCGCCGCGCAACAGATTACCCATTCCATGACGAAGATATTCGGTAAAAAATACCTTCCCTGGGGGATGTCGCTCGCAGGATTGATAGTGGGCATTCCGTTATTTTACACCGCCGGTTTCGTGGTGGTGATACCGCTGATATTTGCGGTGGGATATTCAACTAAACTTCCTTTATTAACAGTGGGTGTGCCTATGCTGGCCGCATTATCGGTAGCGCATGGATTTCTGCCGCCGCATCCTTCGCCCACCGCTATTGCCGAACAATTGCATGCGGATTTGGGAAAAACATTATTATATGGATTGGCAATTGCTATACCTGCTATTATCATTGCAGGGCCTTTATTTGGAAGCACTTTAAAAAAATATAAAGCCACTATTTCGGAAGAATTATTGCCAAAAGAAACCATCCCGGCCGGACAGCTTCCCGGGCTGGGTATCAGCTTATTCAGCGCGTTGCTGCCCTTAGTATTGCTGGCCATCACTACGATAGCCGGAAATGCTTTTCCTACGAATTCTTTTCCAGATAAATTGATCCGGTTCATCGGCAATCCGGATATAGCCATGTTTCTTTCTGTGCTGGTGGCCGTTTATTTTCTGGGCATTCGTTGCGGCAGGAAAATCCCCAAGGTGATGCATGAACTACAGGATTCGTTTAAAGGGATTTCTGTTATACTTCTTATTATCGCCGGTTCAGGGATATTTATGGAAGTGATGCGTGCCGGCGGAGTGGATACTTATATTGCAGCCGGATTAAGAAACTCAAACATACAACCGCTTATTCTTGGCTGGCTGATTGCCGCTATCATTCGGGTCTGTATTGGTTCGGCAACGGTGGCAGGACTGACTACAGTCGGTATTTTATTGCCCATCGTGCAGCATGTAGGCCATCCTGAATTGATGGTGCTGGCCATCGGCGCAGGCAGCCTGATGTTTTCTCATGTCAATGACGGCGGATTCTGGCTGTTTAAAGAATATTTTAATCTGAGCATCAAAGATACTTTTAAAACATGGACCGTGATGGAAACTATTGTGTCATTTACCGGATTGATAGGAGTATTGATTTTGCATGCAGTAATTTAAAAGTCTTCGAAAATCACAAATCGCCAACCATCAATCAAAAATTCATTTGGCCAGAGAAGATAGGTAATGATTTGTAATTTAATTAGACTTTTTGTTTATTTTTCTTTTTATTGAACTTGTATATAAGACCTTTGGAGTGGTATATTTTATGGTATCATTAATCCTTGGAGGAATTGGAGGGTTAAAGTCTGAGTTATTAATAAACTTGATAGTAGTATCAATTTTGAAAAGAGTAAGCTCATTTTTCATTTTTACTAGCCAAGCAGCAAAACTATTGAGTTCACGTGGACCATGATCATAACCACTTACAAATATTCTTTTTTCCAGGGAATCTGTTTTTATATAAAACTGATAGGAGCCACCGTCTGCATAAGGCTCATAGTATAGTGTATCTAATTTTTCAAAGGGAATTTCATTAATAAAGCTATCAATTTTTCGCTTTTGAGCTGATGTAATAATCCCAATGAAAGTTTGTGTTGGCCAGGGAAAATACCTTGAAACATATATTGTATCACTATGGGTAAACATCATGGAATAGGAGCCTCCATAACTATATGAGAATTCGAATTCATTAAAAGGATCACTTATTGTTTTCTGAGAATGACAACTTGTTAAAAGTAAAAGGGCGATGCAACCTGATAAGTAGATGCGCATGATAAAATTTATTATTGAGATGCGATATCATTTAATTTCCATAAGGATAGGCTATGATTAAGTAGGGTGCATACCAGAATGTCGTATTGTTTGTCTTGCTGGGGCGGTGGGGACACCGCCCACAGCAACCGCTTTGGTTGGCGTCCCCGCCAACCGGCGACATTTTGGTATGCCCCCATTAAGTATTTGTATTCAAATTTTTTATAAAATAATACCTAAATTTGTTGAAAAAGCGAGGTATATGATGGAAAGCGAAGCCATAAAAGATATCAGAGAAGAAGTAAAACGGTATATTGACCATGCAGATGAAAAAGTGGTGAAGATGGAATATGCTATGTTGGAAGTAGATGCAGGTAACGATTGGTGGGAAACTATGCCGGACAGTATAAAAAAAGAGGTAGAAGAAGCATTGTCACAGGCAGATAAGGGTGAAGTCATCAGTCTTGCAGAAGTGAAGAAAAAGCATCCGCAATGGTTTACGAAATAGTATAGACACCCAAGGCTCTTGAAAGTTATGAGAGAAATATTCATTACTTGCAGGAAAATTGGACGCAGAGGGAAGTGAGTCAGTTTATTCAGTTAGTTGAAAAGAAATTGTTGCTTTTGTCTCATCATCCTGATATAGGCGCTCCCAAAAATAAAAAGCAGGTGAGCATACGTCATACTTTTATTCATACATGAATTACTCTTATCTATAACATTAGGCA
>SCQV01000448.1 GCA_004299085.1 Chitinophagaceae bacterium
AAAGAATAAAAGTAAAACCATTATTTTAATTTTTTAGTACCATAACAGTAGTTTAACAATTAGAGGATTCGATGCCTGTACTAAGAAGATAAAAATGCATTTAGTCATACATGTTATTCAGCAAAGCTATTTTCTTTTCAAAGTCTAAGATAAACCGTTGAATTTATACCACATAAAGCATTACACGAATAATGCTTTTAGATAGATAAACAGAGGTTTTCGCTATGTGAATAATTATTTATCCTCTATCCGGATTCCAGGAAGGATTATGCTTTAGATTTTCACATTTCATTGATTGATTGGTTCTATTGACAGACAGATTTCGTTCCCGCCTCCAGCGACCATTCAATAATATTCAGCTAAAATGGTTATTTCGCCTTTTCGTCTCTCAAAACCTTTAACATTTGCTTATGTCTCTTTTCTCTCTTTGCCTCATTATAAGAGGCAACGGCCCATATTGCTAAAATGACCCACAATAAAGCTCCGATACCAAAGACCAGAAAGAAAAATATGGCTATTATCTGCAAAATAATAGCAAGGATAGCGCTGATGATTTTACCTCTTAATAAAAAAGAGAGTCCCGGAAATAGAATTGCAATTAAAATCATAAGGAATTGCTTTTTGTTATTATTTACTAAAATAAAGAAAAATGTTGGATAAATGTCAGGAATCAGAAAAATAGCTAAGTATTCACTTGTAAAATTAAAAGCATAGTTAAACTAAATGTATCAAAGGATTTATTCGTCTGAAGGATAGGGTACTTTAAAATCTCATTTCTTCCCCGGCTTCTCCAAAATAATCAGATGCGCCAGCTCAGGGTCATTTTTAATCCGTTCTATTTCTGATTCAATCAGCCAGGTTATATCCTCTTTTACCTGTAAATAATTTTGTTGAATGGCAGCAGCATCCACTTCCCTGACGGAAGGAATATCTTTATACCCTGCTTCTTCTCTCTTGATAGCTTCATGGTCATTAATGATTTCAGCATGAAAAGCTTTAAGTAATATTTTCTGTTCAGGATTATCCGCCATGATGCCCACAAATTCTCCCGATGAAAGCGTCGAAATGACCGAAGCCGGAATAGCGCTGTCAAGTTGCATGGATTTACTAAAAGAAGTATCCTGCCGGTTGATGGACACACTTTCTCTTTCCTGCATGATGCGGCCAAAGCGTTCCGATAATTGCTTAGCCGTAGTTCCGGTTACCTGACCACTGATAATATTACCACAGATATTGACAATCACATCCGCCATCTCACGGCCATAATCTTTAGTAAGCTGAGAAAAATCCTGCACACATAATATCGCGCTGACTAAATAAGAGCGGGCTACTGCGATAAACTGTTCTATGCCATTTAAGAAGATAGAAGGCAGCTCATCAATAATAATGCTGCTTTTGTTCCTGCCCTTGTGCAGGATGGCACGTAATAGCCTGAATACGTACAGGGAAATGACGGCTCCATACGTCTGGCTTTTTTCGGGGTTGTTGGCGGCACAGATAATTTTAGGAGCATCCGGATTATTCATATCGAGGGTAAAATCATTGCCGGTAAGCACATAATAAAGCGAAGGTGCTGAAAGCCTGGCTAAAGCAATTTTAGCCGATGCCACTTGTCCTTCTAATTGTTCCATGGCCCGGTTAATATAAGCGGATACAAAAGGATTGATAAATACTTCCACTTCGGGTTCAGTACCTAAGACTGGAAAGAGGTCTTTGTATTCAGCCTGCATCAGCTCAATGGCATGAGGAAGCGTACAGAATTTACCACCCTGGTATTTTTTCAAAAACCAAATAACTGCCGTCAGAAAATTGATGGGCGATTCTACAAAAAACTCCCCCTGCTTTTTAATCCAGTCCCGGTTCAAGCCCAACAAAATCGTCCGGGCGCTCTCGGCTGCATCGGTGATATCTTCCATAAACTGCGGCTCCAGGGGATTACAACGATGCATGGGCTTGTCAAAATTGATAACATAAAAGGAAGGAACGACTTTGTAATTCTTTTGATACTTCAAGAGGGCATTGTAAGCGATTTTGGATAAATCATCATATTTGAAATCATACAAAAACATGCAGTACCCTTTGCTGATTTGTTGAATAATGGCATTACGCACCACGAAATAGGTCTTACCGGCGCCCGGTGTGCCGGCTACGAGTAGCGCCCGAAAGGGATTGATGATATTAATCCAGCTTTTACGGGTTACTCCTTTCAGGTTATAGGTTGCAGGGAAGTTGAGGGAGAATTCATTTTCAAGCAGGCGTTCTTCCTGCGGAAAAGATTCATTCAGCTTATTGAAAATATCCTTCTTGAACTTTAGCTTGAGTATCCGGCTTAATAAAGAACCTCCGGCAACCATCAGCAAATATCCAACTGAAGTAAGCCCGATATAGGCAACAGTCAGATAAATGAGATTACCAGAAACGTACAGGAATAAATTACTGGAATAGTACAATATCAACCCAGGAATCAAGCAGGCAAAGGCTGTTTTCAAATTGATATGCTCATCCTTTTTCCCTTTAATGCCGGTTAGAAAGATAACCAGTAAAATCATGGCTGCAGCTTTAGCTGACCATGCAGAGGCAAACACAGGCATCCTTCCAACTTGGAATACTACCCTGTCAACTACCTCTGCAGTCAGCCCCCAAAATTCAAATACAGGATGGCAAAAAATATAAAAATGGATGAGCAGGACGACCATGCTCAACAGGCGTGTGAAGTCTGTTATCGCCCTTAATCCATGTTCATTTTCTCCGGTACTCATATAATTTTGTTTTTACGGGTTTACCAGTTTGGTTTTCTTCTTTTGCGTTTTAATTTTCTCTGTGCGCTATTCATACCTTCATATTCTTGCCGCACTGTTAGATAATCTTTGATAGTATTTGTCAGGATTCTTAGAACATCACCGGAAGAAAAAGCCTTAAATGCTTCGCTGCCAACTTTCTTTTGCAAGTCGTTATGTAGCTCCTCAGTGAAATGATTAACCTTCAGATAAGCTGAGAATTTAGCACTGGCAGGAACAAGAAGAGCTGGCTTTGAAGTACGGTAACCCAATAAATATTTTATGTTCCCTTCTTCATCTTTTTCGGTAATAATGCAGATGCCTTTAGCATAAAGCCTTGCCAAAGATGCCGCAAATCCTTTACTGAAATCCATATTTCTCAGAAGGGCATTTATCCGCTTTTTATTTTCTTCCAACTGATTTTGTCCGGGTGTTTCTTTATGCTGAAGCCTTCTTAAAATAGCCGAAGCAGAGTAATTTTTGCCAAGATCGCTTCCGTTAAATACCACTTTTGCCTTCATATCCAGAAAGGTAATCCCGTAGGTTTTGCCGTCTGAATTTTCCCTGTAAATGACATTTATGCCTTCCCTTTCAAGAGCACTCTGCAAAGTATTTTTACTATTTACCCGCACATTGATGAGCGCCTTTTCAATACAATTCCTGACTCTGTCCCGGTAAGGCTTGCGCTTTTCTTTGTTTTCTTCAAAGAGCATTTTCAGCTTAGAAAGCGTTGGCTTGGTATAGATGGCGGATGCCTTGATGGGGACACCCACCTTACCTCCTCCTTCATCCAGAACAGAATAAGCCAGTCCGCCTTTTTCATATAAACGACTGCCTTCTTTTCCTGAGTCAGCTATCACATTGTACAGGTCAAGGATAGCATTCAGTTCTGCTAAAGAGGTAAATTTCCAAGAGCGAAGTACCTCCCGAACTACGTTAGAGATCGCAGCTTTAGTTTCCGATTGACCATAAATTATCTTTTGTGCAACTACCGGTTTCAGGTAAAATTGTTGTTCTTTCTTCTTGCTTTCTGCCGGAACCAGATGGAATAATGGTTCTATTTCTTTTCGGGCAGTTTCGGATTGGTTGCGTCCGATATTGTGAAGGGCAATCCTTTTACCATCCGGCTGAATGTTGGTAGAAACGATATGAATATGTGGATGACCGGCATCATGATGACGGTAAACCAAGTACGGTTGACCGGCAAAGCCAATTTTTGCCATATAGGCCAATGCAATCCGTAAAAGTGTATCATCACTGATTTTCTCGGAAGGGTCAAAATTCAAAGAGATATGCACACAATTCGTCTTTACTCTTTCATTGAGTGCAGCAAGATTGCATAGCCTTGCCAGCTTCTTATGAAAAGAAAGCTCTTCTTTATCCAAAGGATAACCGGAAGCGCCTATGCAATTCGCTTTACCTTTCTGCACCTTAGCTTCATTATACCGGAGCGCCCCTTCTATGGATTTACCGCTTATGAATCTTGCAACCATTGCTTTCCGATTTGACTAATTTTCTTTTTGATGACATCCGTTTTTTCCAATAGCTGCTCTTGCAGCTTTTTACATACCGGCAGCCAAAGGGATAATTCACCGGGCAATTGAACGGCGTTTATTTTCCGGACCACCTGGTTAAAATTGTTGCCTATGAAGTTGAGCTCCTTACGCAGGAGGATTAAGTCTTCCATTAATTTATCCAGTGAACTATTGCGATAATGAACGGTGACTGTCCGGTTAAACAGAATCTTCCTGGCGTATTCACTCAGGCTTCTGCAGGTAGTCTGCTTACATTTTGCAAAAATCATTTCTCTTTCTTCACGAGTAAGCCGGATGTTTAGCCAATAGGCTTTGTTTCCAGTATTCTTGATGTCTGTCATTTTATTAAGATTAGATTTTTAATAACAAAAAGTCCGAGTTTCGAGGACTTCTAAAACAGCGCCCGACTTTGGAGGGGGCCGTTCAAGATTCGTTTGTGTAACAAACGTACATCTTGCTCCCTGCGCCCAGAGGCAGGGCACTTTCCAAAAGATTTTTAAAGCTTCAGAAATTTGGAATAAAAACATTGTCACAGATTGCTTTAATAGTATGTATTGACTGATGTAAATACGGCATTCTAATAGATGCAGGTTTCCGGTTTATCTATCATTCCAAAATCGTTATTCAGATATCTTTTGACGATAGCCAATATTTTTTCAGGTGGTAGATTTTCATTGTTTGGAATATTCTTTTGCCGATACTTTTTAAAATATTCCTGTAAAAACCACCGAAAATATTCCAGCTTTATGGGTGTTCTCTTTACCAAATATTTTTTAAAGTAAGCTGAAATGTGATGGAATAAAATCTGCACGCTGTTATAAAAAGTCGGCTGGTGAAAAGAAAAAACGGATGCGGTTTGGACTGTCTCAATTGTCCATTGTCTTTTTAAATATTGCATGGCAACTTCCCTGTTGCAGGAAAAAAGTGAAATAGTGGTTGCTAATATTAAAACGATGCATTTCATATCAAATATTATTTTGAGATTGATTGTTGAAAATGGGGCAAAACATTCCATTCGTTCCGTTTTGTTCCACTTTTTGTTCCGTTTTTCTGAACTAATGATTTATAAATGAATTATTTAGTTTGATTTTTCGTTCCATTCTGTTTTTGAGCCGAAGTTGTTCCAATTTCGTTCCGTTTTCGTTCCACTCTTTTGTAAATCGTTCCGTTTTTTGAAAGAGGTGTGTTGATAATCAATTCATCAACGTGCCGCATCGTTCCATTTCCCGCACAAACAAAATGGAACGGAACGATAGGAGAATCGGTTCATTTGGGAGGGGATTTATTTTCAGTATCATTTGATGCCTTTTGGCTTGCTTTGTCTTCAGGCGGCTCCTCTTTATGCAGCCACCGGTGAATGGTAGTTTTACCCTTGCCAAGAATGCGGGCAATGTCTTCATAAGAATGTCCTTGCTCCTTTAATGAGCTTGCAACGTCCTTTTGTTCTTCCTTATCCCGTAAAAATTTTATGCCAATATGCTCCGCTTCATTGACCTGTTCTTCCAGAAGTTCAAACCACAGCGTTTGGCTGTCCAGCTTAATGAGTTTTGCAAAATCATCTTCTTCAAAATGCCTGGATTTTCCTCTTTTTAAAAGCCGTAAATTTTTGTCTCTTAAACTTTTTCTGAGAAAAAAATCACCATCGGAAAGGTCTGTTTTGATGCCGGAGCCGGTTTGTAAATCACTTTCACTAAGCAGGGAAGAGGTATGTTTCCTAAAATGGTCTGTAATCACCACGGATGCTTTGCTGCTTTCACAGAAAGCCAGTAGCATAAACATGAGCTTCGTAATTTCCTTATTGTTATTGGTGTCTGTACCTGTAAATGCCATACGTAGGTTATCAATAACCACTAAGACAGGGTTCAATTTGTCGAGTATTTGTACTAATATCGGCAGGTCGGCAGCCAGACTATTGCGGGAAGTAAAAACCATCGCTTTGAAATTTTTGGACACTTCTTGCGGAAGACTCTCCAGTAATCTCTTTGAACGCCGTTGAATAACCGTTTCTGAAAGTTCATTATTGATGTAAAGCGTATTGCCATGAAGGGTTATCTTTTCTCCCAAAAATTCCCTCCATTCTCCGGCAACGGCAATGCATATCTGCATGCAAAACCAGGATTTGCCAACACCTCTGGGACTGGGGAAATGAATGAGGCATTTCTCGGGTATGTAGTGACCAAAGAGTAGTAATGGGTCTTTTAAATCTTTCCCTTCTTGTGCCAATCTTCGGATGGATTTAAGGCTTGTACCGGACTGAAAAGTAACTTCTTCGGTCAGTTTATGCAGGGAGATTGCCATGGGTTAGAAAGTTTTGTTTGAGAATTGCAGCTTTATCTTCAGCTCCAGGGTCAGTGGCTTTTCCGGTCTGTGCTGCCATATCCAGTTACCGGCAGCCGCCTTCCAGTCCAGAATGGGACATCCTTTCCCTGTCTTCCACTTCCCGGATTCATAATGCTTGAAGAAGGCATCGGCTGCTTCTGTAGATTGCCCTTTCTGGTCAAAATATATCCTGACATGCTTTATGGAGGGCGGCATATTTTTACCAAATCCGGTGACGCATTTTTTTGTTTTCATCAGTATAGGGTTTAAAAGTTTTGGGATTTGCGGGATTGGAGCATTGCTTTAATATCCTCCTGGTCGTAGTAAATGACGCCACCGATTTTTGTGAAGGGGAGCGTGCCGTTAACTCTTAGGTTTTGTAGAGTACCTGGAGAAATATCAAGTAGCTTGCGGACTTCATGACTTTTAACCCATTTTTTTACCGGTTCTCCGCCGGCTTCTTTCAGCAGCTTTTTGATTTCGTTAAGTAGATCTGCTTTCAATGACAGCAGGTCATCAATGGTTACTAATTGTCCTGCGGGGCGTTCCTGTTGTTTGGGGAAAGTGGAATAATTATTCATTTTGCATCAGGTTTAAATGTCTGATGCGAAAATGCTATCAACGGGAACTAAAGACTCACAACCTACACCGAGTTCGGTAAAATTTATTATAGAATATTTAGGAGTGACAGAGTTTGAAAGGATTTAGTACGATTCCTGTTTATTTGCCAAGCATAGAATAAATTGTCTTATCCAATAATGAGAGTCGATCTGCAATTTCCGTAATTTATATATTCTTCTATATATGTTCACTAATCAAACCACAGCAAACTAATGACATAACCGTAGCTGTCAGAGTAAGAGCATTGCTCATACATCTGACGATTAGCTCTATTATCATCTGGAGGAGGATTAAACCAATCATCCGTCGAAAGCGATTCGATACCTGTATATTTTTTATTTTCTGTAGTAAAATATTCACCTGCAACGCTTGTTTTGGGAACAACATCCCCTATTTTGAATTTAAATTTCCAGTTTGGAAAGTCAGTACTCTTTACAAACCACTTAGCAATATTGTCTTTAGAGATTATTGCAAAAATTTCATGGGTACCTATCTCACCAAAACGGATAAGGGTTGATAAAACACTTGATTGGAAGCTTTCCGATAACCCAAGTATTGTATCAAATGAGAATTTTCTATTCCCTGTTTGCCTTCTATATTCTGTTGAATAGTTTCTGAATTTGTCTTTGGGCATTAACAAACAACTGGCAAAGTAGTCAGCTTCCTCTTCAATTAATGATTTCTGGTTTATATTATGAAATGATGCATGAGGCTCAAGTAAACCATATTTCAGCCCCAAACGGTGTTCATCTAAGAAAAAATGTCCAAATTCGTGGGCAAGCGTAAATCTTCCTCGATTTGAATTTTGTCTGTTTCCATTATCAACGTTTATGTGAATATGGAAATCATTGCTATCTGTGTCATATAGCAACATACCGTCAAAAGCATCTTCATAATTGTCATAATGAACAGGCACATCTTCAAACTTGGCAATCTCATTAAGCAAAGTAAGATTCCTTTCTGAAAACTCATCAGCAATAAATTCAGCCAACTTACTTATTTGTGTCTTCCGATTCAGAGGAATCATCTTTGGGTTTACTTTGATTTTTCTTGATTTTGTCCATGATATGCTTAGGCAAATTATTACCATTTCGTGCTGCCATACGGTAAGGACTGATTTCCTCCTGCTTAATTTCATTTGGCATTTTCAGTATTTTCTTTTCCCTGAAAGTTCCATTGATGATTTTATCAGGGTCAATCTCTTTTCCTGTTAAGCCGAAATCAACATCACCATATAGTTTTTCAAACCTTTCAAGCTCAACTTCATTCCTTGGAAAAAGGAAACCCGTAGAAGATAACCATTCGGTTATGTTCTCTGGTGTAATATGTTTTTTATTTTGAGCCATAAGTTTTTAAATATTTTTCAACTTCGTCAAATGCTTCTTTCTTGTACACACGGATACTATTTTGTGTTAGGTCAAGTTCATCTCTTAAATCTTTAAGCAATTCCCTTGGCAGTTTATGTTTGCCGGCATTGGTTTCGGATTCATACTGTTTATA
The DNA here is from genome assembly GCA_004299085.1 of Chitinophagaceae bacterium. Taxonomy (GTDB): domain Bacteria; phylum Bacteroidota; class Bacteroidia; order Chitinophagales; family Chitinophagaceae; genus FW021-bin31. Next base: position 8,753 of record SCQV01000448.1, read on the forward strand.
GGTAAGATAAATAATCTTGTGTTTAGGAGTAAGCCTATTCAAAGCCTTTTGGATATGTTCAAACCTTTCCTGCAGAATCGCCCTTCTTTCCTTTCCCATTTCTATATTTTCTATATCGGGAAATTCCCTAATAATTTCCTCATCACCGGTAAATGGGTTTCCTTCTCCGTCCTGGTTTTTCTTATAATCAGCTAATAAATGTTCAGCAATTCTATATAAATAAAAACTTACTGCCTTTTCGAAGTCATTTCTTTGTTTCGCTTTCGAAATATCAAATTTCGGATACTTCCATATTCGGTCAAACGTACCATATGCAATGTCGCTCGCTACCTGTTCATCATACCCCCAATTCCTGCAAATTGGAATAAGCTTTTTTTGAAGGTCTAACTGGAAACGAAATATGAAAACCCGAAATGCTTCTTTCGCCGTTTCTACATAGTCAGTCTCACCCTTCCACTGGATGTATTCCAAAAGGTTTTCAGTTGTTTCACTATTTAAGTCTGTGTTATTACTCATTATTTACATCAGATACCCTCTTGACTACCTAAAACCGTTAGTAACGGTTTTAGTATTGTAAACGAGGACGTTGCAAATATAATTAAAGTAACGGGTTCAGTAGATAGGTTAAAAATTTAAATTCATTACAATGGCGAACGAAAAAGAACCGCTTCACGGGCATGAAAAGGCTGCCCTGACGCTTACCATCAATGGTAAGAAATATGAATGGCACCACGAATACATTACTGGTGTTGAAATCAGAAAATTGGGGAATATCCCCCCAGAAGAGGAAATTTTTCTTGCGGTTAAAAAACCATGGGAAGATGAACCAGTTCCTGACGATAAGCAGGTAAACCTCGCCCGTCCGGAGATCGAGCATTTTTACTCAAAGGGCAAGCACCACAAAATTACGCTTATCGTGAACGGCAGACCAAAGCCCTGGACAGAGGGGACTATTACTTTTGATCAGATTGTCGTTTTGGCTTTTGGAGGCTACGACCATAATCCAAACAAGGTTTATACGGTTACTTATGACAGAGGCCCACACGAAAACCCTGAAGGAGCAATGGTAAAAGGCGATAAAGTATTAGTAAAAGATAAAATGATATTCAATGTTACGTGCACAGATAAATCGTAGTCCAGACTTAAAACGACTTGTAGATGAAGGCTATGAAATTGAGGTAAAAGGTGGATATTTGATTGTACACCAAATACCTTATGTGAACAATAGCCGTCAAATCAAGTATGGCAAGCTTATTACAACGCTTGCGCTGAATAATGATATTACTATGAAGCCTGATACGCATGTAATAGGCTTTATGGGCGAGCATCCTTGCAATAAAGATGGCAGCATGATTACGGCCATTCAACATTCAAGCCCGAACCAGCAAATAGCGGATGGAATTGTGATGAATCATACTTTCTCTAACAAACCGCCAAATGGTTATAATGATTATTACCATAAGGTAGTGCAGTATATAAAAATAATTTCTGCCCCTGCACGATCTATTGACAAAATTATTAGCGCTCAAACCTTCAAAGTGATTGAATGCAACGAAGACGAATCAGTTTTCCTTTACACAGATTCTAATTCAAGTCGTGCGAACATTAATCACCTGAATGAAAAGTTCAAGGGGCAGCGGGTTGGTATTATCGGTTTGGGCGGCACTGGTTCATACGTACTGGATATGGTAGCTAAAACACCTATTGATGAGATTTTGCTTTTTGATAGCGATGAGTTTTTACAACACAATGCGTTTCGTTCACCAAGTGCCGCATCAGTCGAAACGCTGAACAAGCGAATGAAAAAAGTAGATTATTACGCTTCAATCTATTCACAAATGCGGAGAGGTATAAAAGTATTTTCCGAAAAAGTAACGGAAGTAAATATTGATTTACTAAAAGGGCTTTCTTATGCTTTTATTTGCATAGACAACAATAAGGCAAGAAGTATCATCATTTCCAAACTCAGAGAATTTGGTGTTACGTTTATTGATGCTGGGCTTGGCGTAAATGTGGCGGACGAAAATCTTGTAGGTTCTTTAAGGGTCACTGTTGGCACACCTGAGAAATATGATCACATCCCCAATAGAATCGGAGCATCGGAAACTGACGACAATGAATATGCGACGAATATTCAAATTGCCGACCTGAATGCCTTAAATGCACTGATGGCTGTTGTTAAATGGAAAAAAATGTGTGGTTTTTATCAGGATTTGAAGGAAGAACATAATTCAATATTTGTAATAAATACGGGGCAATTGATACATGAAGACTATACAGCCTAAATTTGTAGAGTTCATTCCGGACATAATTGAAGAAGAGACATTATATATTTCTATTGAATACTGCACAGCAGTTCACAAATGTATATGCGGTTGCGGCAATGAAGTAGTAACGCCACTTTCCCCAACAGATTGGGAACTTAGTTTTGATGGAAAAACAGTATCCCTTACTCCGTCCATCGGCAACTGGAGCTTTGAATGTAAATCTCACTACTGGATTAGAAAAAATAAAGTCTATTGGGCCCGAAAATGGGAGGATTCAGAAATTGTGGAAGGTAGGAAGGAAGCCTCAATGGATAAAGAGCGGTTCTATAAAAAGGGAAGAAAGAAACAGAAATAAATAGAAATTACTGGGTACTAAAATAGAGTTTAAGATGAATTGTGTATCTTTGGCTTAAGAAAAGTTCATTCAATAAAAAAGGATACGGGATTATTGAAAATGTCCAATCCGTAACCCAAATGTTGAAATAGTATTCTAACGTATTGATTCGTATTATTTTAAGGGAGAGTCGGTTCGTCCAGTCATCCCGACTGACTATCAATCATTAAAAAGCCTGCAAATTAAATTTTTACAGGCTTTTTTTATTCTCTTTTATCATTACAAATACGGTACACGCATATCAGTCAACAAATACAA
>SCQV01000049.1 GCA_004299085.1 Chitinophagaceae bacterium
TGACAACCGATAACTGACAACCGATAACTGACAACCGATAACTGACAACCGATAACTGACAACCGATAACTGACAACCGATAACTGACAACCGATAACTGACAACCGATAACTCACAACCGATAACTGACAACCGATAACTGACAACCGATAACTGACAACCGATAACTCACAACCGATAACTGACAACCGATAACTCACAACCGATAACTGACAACCGATAACTGACAACCGATAACTGACAACCGATAACTGACAACCGATAACTGACAACTGATAACCGATTACTGACTACCGATCTTCTGCTTTTCCGTCTTTTCTCCAGTCATCATTTCAATCATGTCGCTTAATCTTTGTTTTAACGCTTTGCGGTCAATAATGAAATCAAGAAAACCATGTTCCAAAAGAAATTCAGAGCTTTGGAATCCCTCCGGTAAATCTTTCTTAATCGTTTCCTTTATTACACGGGGGCCTGCGAAGCCAATCAGCGCTTCCGGCTCGGCCATATTGATATCACCCAGCATGGCATAAGAAGCCGTCACACCGCCCGTTGTCGGGTCTGTCATTAATGAAAAATAGGGCAGCTTTGCATCCGCGAGCTGAGTCAGGCGTGCGGAAGTTTTAGCCATCTGCATCAGGGAAAAAGCACTTTCCATCATACGGGCACCGCCGGATTTTGAAATAATCATCAATGGTTGACGATGTTTAATACAATATACGACTGAACGTGCAATTTTTTCACCAACCACCGAACCCATAGAACCTCCGATAAAGTCGAAGTTCATACAATCTACCGTCATAGCATGGCCCAATACTTTACCTGTAGCTACCGACAAAGCATCTCTCTTACCGGTCTTTTTCTGTGCATCCTGCAATCTTTTCGCATAGGGTTTCATGTCCACAAAACCGAGGCGATCTATTGGTTCAATATTCGGGAACAATTCTTCATATTCTTTATCATCAAAAAGAATCTCAAAGTATTCTTTTGAATTAATCCGGAAATGAAAATTGCACTTTTCGCACACAAACAGATTTGCTTTCAGGTCTTTGGTGGTGACTGTATGTTTGCATCTCGGACATTTCTGCCACAGGCCATCCGGGGCTTCTTTCTTTTCTTCCGTGGAAGTTAAAATGCCCTGTTTAATGCGTTGAAACCATTTTGGCATAATGCAAATTTAAGCAATTGTTATTTCATTATCCAGATAAACATCCTGAATAATATTTAACATATCCACCCCCTCATTAAACGGACGTTGAAATGCTTTTCTGCCTAATATCAGTCCCATGCCTCCTGCTCTTTTGTTGATCACTGCGGTTGCCACTGCATCTGCCAAATCAGATTTTCCTTTCGATTCACCGCCGGAATTGATAAGGCCCACACGGCCGCTATAGCAATTCAATACCTGGTAGCGGCACAAATCAATCGGATGATCGGTCGTCAGCTTTTCATATACTAAGGGGCTTGTCTTGCCGTGTTTTGTGGCCAGATAACCGCCATTATTAGTGGGTAATTTTTGCTTGATAATATCCGCCTGGATGGTTACTCCCAAATGATTAGCCTGTCCTGTAAAATCTGCTGAAGTGTGATAATCTATTCCATTTACTTTAAAGGCATTGTTACGGGTGTAGCACCAAAGAATGGTTGTCATACCTAATTCATGCGCCTGTTCAAATGCTTCTGCCACTTCTTTCAATTGGCGGCTGCTTTCTTCGGATCCCCAATAGATGGTGGCGCCCACCGCTACAGCTCCCATATTCCATGCGCTTCGGATAGCCCCGAACATAGTTTGATCATAGCGATTCGGATAACTTAAGAATTCGTTATGATTTATTTTTACCACGAAAGGTATTTTATGTGCATATTTGCGCGACATAATCCCGAGGACTCCAAAGGTGGAAGCCACTGCATTACATCCGCCTTCAATAGCTAATTTTATAATGTTTTCAGGATCAAAATAAATGGGATTAGGAGCAAATGCGGATCCACCGCTATGTTCAATACCCTGATCTACCGGGAAAATGGACATATAACCCGTACCGGATAATCTGCCATGATCCAGCAACACCTGCATGCTGCGGATAGTCTGATTATTACGGTTGGAATTTAGCCAGATATTATCCAAATGTTGCGGCCCCGGAAAAGTAAGTCCTTCACGTGGAATAGCCTTACATTCATGATTCAGCAGAAAATCCTGTTTGTCTCCCAACAGGCCAAGTATCTTTTTCGATGCCATGATTATTTTTTTTGTTTAGGGCGCAAAGATAGTCAAACCTGCTTAGGATTTTTAGTTTTTTGTTAAATTTGGGTCTGCCGTTCTTGCTTTTCTCAAAACTTATTCTTACATTGGCAGGTAAAAAATTACAGGTATGATTCCACATAATGAAGTTCACAATGGGAACTGGGTTCAGATTTCCGTAGATGGCCAACAGATGACCGGTAAGGTAGCGCGTAAAAGTGTAGAAATGATAGGCGTTGCTACAGAAGCGGAACTGGGCTGGTACTATCCGGAAGATCTTAATCCTATTTTGCTCACTGAAGACTGGCTCGGGTATTTTCATTTAGAAAAGTTCGATGATCCTCAAGTGGATGGTACAGGATTGGCCTATAAAAAAGGCCTTTTTCATCTTTTCTATCCGGATAAGAATGATAAATCACACGTGATCATGACCTGCCATGGCTCACATGATGTAGAATTGCATCATGAGCTTTCTGTCAACGAATTTCAGAATAAATATCACATGATGACCAAGGTCTTTGTGGAATGAATGTTTGGGTTTTTTTCTAAAGGTTACAATCATGCCACCCCTTCGGGGTCTTGTGGATTTCTGTTTTATGTTTTTTCAATCATATCTACTACAATCGTGCACCCCTTCTGGGTTCGCGGATGATGGATTTATCTTACAATCCCGAAGGGACGGCATGGTTGGAATGATTATCAAATATCATCGTGAATGCCAACCCCGAAGGGGTGATATGATGCCGGTCATTTTTTTGTCAATGATCTATAAACAACCCATTATTCAATCCATTCAAACAAAAATCTTTCGTCGTATTCTATTTCAAATTTTTTTAAAAATTCTATATATTCTTCCCTGAATGTTTTTTTCTTGTGATGCTTTTCCTGGTTTAAAATATAGTTGTACACCCGTTCAATTTGTGAATGTCCATAAGAAAACACCCCATACCCATCCTGCCAGTTGAATTTTTTAGGGAGCCATTTTTTATCATTAATAAAATTGGAAGAATTATTTTTTATATCCCTGACCAGATCAGAAACGTTGGAAACCGGTTTTAATCCGACAAATACATGCACATGGTCAGAAACGCCATTGACAATAATTGGCTTTTGATCCTTTGCTTTGATAATACCTGACATATATTTAAAAACTTCCTGCCGCCATTCTTTTGTGTAAAAGGTTAGCTCTCCCTTTTACGGCAAAGACTATCTGGAGATGGATTTGATGATAGGTTCCCGCCATAGCTAAAATTTTTATAATCCTGTCACCCCTGCGTGCTGGTAGGCAAGCCTTTGGGGGTTGACGGATGATAATTTGTTTTACATTTTTATAATCGTGTCACCCCTTTGGTGTTTTATCATCAATTGCAAAGACATAAAATTTCTATTTTCCATAACATTACTAACTCAAAATCCGGCATGGCAGCCTTACCACGGGTTTCGTGAATTTTCTTTTCAAGATCTGATAATGGCATATCCCCAAAGGTTTACCCGGTTAGGATATTTCTTACGCAATATACATAAAGAAAAGGAACCTTTTCATGGCTCTCTGAGGATTATTTCTTCTCTGTCCTTTTTTCCAGTGCATTTACTTTTTGCTGTAATGCATTCAATTGATCGGTGATGGTTTTCTTATCCTGCTTATTTTCTTTTTTCAATGTATTAATCTCCTTTTATTTATGGTTTATGGCAATGTCATCTCCTGCCCGGTTATATAGGTTACAGTTGCATTAGAAGCTATTGAGGTTATTTTTGCATAATACCCTTTGGGCACAAAACCGGATAAAATGCTTGTTTGCGTTTGAGTAATTAAAAGCCCGAGATTTATGGTAAGATTTACTCTTGCAACCGTGGTCCATCCAGATGTTCCATTGGGTGAGATCTGTAAATCCGCTTCGGCTGACGCTGATGAGAGTACGGTGGGTGAGACAGAAAGCATTATAGTATAATTAACCATGGCATTCCGGGTGATAGAAACCTGATAAGGTGTACCAATCGTTCTGGTAACGACGGACGGAATAGAAGATCCCCGGGCTACCACCACGTTTCCGCTTTTATCAATTCCCAATAATGCAGAGTCTACCGTAGGAGGACTGGTAGAATTCATTTGAGTAAATTGCAAACCAGATGACCCACTTGTACCGGAATTGACCGTTAAAGTATTGGTGGGACTGCTGGTGTTTATACCTACATTAGCGCCATTACCTAAGATAATAGTATTGGGATTAGGTGCAGATGCTTTATATCCTATAGCAGTTGAATTTTGTCCACTGGCAGAAGCGCTTACACCAAGTGCAATAACATTATTATTACTTGTTGCAGAAGAACTTGCACCTATGGCAATCCCTTGATAACCACTTGCTGAAGCGCCTGTTCCTATAGCAATAGTGCCATTTGTACTGCCATTTGTTTGAGCTCCGGCTCCTATTGCTATACTTTGATAAGAATTTGATGAAGAATTATAACCCAAAGTGATAGTTTGGTTGCTTGTATTAGTTGAACTATATCCAAAAGCTATTGATTGATAGCCTGCAGAAGCATTTAATCCAAAAGCAATATTGGAAGATCCTCCGGAAGTTGTTCCAAAATAGCCTACCTGTTGATTATTTACCCTAAATACGATTGGTGCATAGTCAGTAGTGCCTAAAAAATTGGAGGAAGAATTAGTGCCAGCATTTCCGGTTAGTGACCAAAAATTTCCAGTGTTGGAAGAATTTACCCAACTCGTTCCATTATATTGTAATACCTGACCGTTAGAAGGAGAAGAAATTTTCACATTATACAAACTATCCAAAAGCATATTTTCCCATCTGGGTGAAGTACCGGCGCCGCTCGAACGTAAGACCTGGCCATCACTGCCGGGACTTCCGCTAGTGAACAGATCCTTGCCTAATGTAAGCGTATTGGCAAAAGTTTTGGCTCCTCCGAAAGTTTGAGTGCCGGTATTTACTAATCCTCTGACGGTGGCGGAAGCATCCGGCAGGTTGAATGTATGCACACCTGTTGCAGCGTTGGTAGAAATATTAAAGTCGGTGCCAGACGTTCCCGTGGCAAAAGTTTGTGC